>JAKEHA010000248.1 GCA_022615275.1 Candidatus Latescibacterota bacterium | reverse complement strand
GGCAGGGTCACGCGCAGCGCTCCGCCGCGTCCGAGTGCCACCACGCGGCCGTCGCTCGAGCCTGCGAACGCGCCCGCCCCGTCGGCCACCACGACGCGCCAGCGCGCGGTCTCGTCGCCGGGCGGGACCGGGACGCGCGTCCACTTGCCCTTGCGGCGCGCGAACACCCATCCGTCGCCGGCCACCCACAGCGTACCGTCGACCCCGACCGAAATCGACGCGGCGTCGCGGAGCCGCACTCCCGGCGGCGACTCGACTTCGACGGCGCGCGCGCCGTCGAAGCGAAACACGCCCTGGTTGGAGACGCGGAGGTAGAACGAATTGCGCTCGGCGCGAACCAACTCGCGCACTTCTCCGCGCGGAATTCCGGACCCGGCCTGAAACGACACGAAGCTGGTGTCGTTGACCTGCGCGCACAATCCCACCGAGGTGGCGAAATAGCGCGTTCCGTCGGCGCGATCGACGATCGCGAACACTTTGTCCTCGAGCAGCGAGTCACGGCGCGTGATGGTATAGCCGCCGGACGTGGTGACGATGCCAGCGCCGCGGCCCGACGTGGCGAGGAGGAGGTCGCCGTTGGCGCCCACGCCGAGCCCCGCGATGCGCGCGAGCGGGACCGACGCGAGCGGCCCCGGTGCGGACGGCGTGAACACCGACGTCGCCAGCCCGCCCGCGTCGTCGCGGCGGAACATCGCAAGCCCGGCGTCGGTCCCCACGAATACGGTGTCGCCCTTGGCCGCGATGGCGCGTACCGAAACCGACGGGAGCTGCGTCCCGACGCCGACGTGGGCCAGCACACCGCCGTTGCGAATGTCGATGACGTAGAGGCCGGCTGCGGTCCCGACCCAAACCACGCTGCCGGTGTGGCAGATCGCGCGCACCTCGGGCCTGGGCCCGACGTGCCAGAGGTCGGCGAGCGGTGCGGTCGCAGCGGGCGATAGCCAACCGGAAACAAGGAGCGCTGCCCCCGCCACCGCGCGCGTCGCGAGGCGATTCCGCTTCCGGAGATACCGCGACTCCGCTAGCCTCGGGGCTTCCGGGCGCGGCGCGATCGCGCCGCCGTGGGAGATTATGCGCATCAGTTTCATTGCCAATCCGACCGCCGGACGGGGCCGAACCCGTGCCACGGTGGAGCGCTATGCCCGTGCCGTTCGCGGTGATACCCACCTCCTTTGGACGCAAGGACCGGGCCACGCCCGCGACCTCGCGCGCGGTGCTGCGGCCAATTCGGACGTGGTTTGCGCCTTCGGCGGGGACGGCACGGTGAGCGAGGTCGTCAACGGACTCATGCCGAACCCGGTCCCGATGATCGTCGTTCCCACCGGATCGGGCAATGATTTCGCGTCCCTGATCGACTGTCCGCGGTCTCCCGAAGAGCTGGCGCGCGTGCTCGAGACGGGTGTGGGGTACCGGTTCGACGTGCTCGACTGCGGCGACCGTTATTGCGCAAACAGCATCGGCATCGGCTTCGAGGCCGTGGTCACGTTCCACAGCCTCTCGATCCGGAACCTGCGCGGACTCCCGCTCTATTTGCTGGCGGTCGTGAAGGCGCTCGCCGAGTACGAATCGAATCGGTATTCGCTCGTGTTCGACGGCGATCGAGTCGTCGAGGGGGACTTCCTCTTGGTTTCGATCGGAAACGGAGTGCGGGCCGGGGGCGGGTTCTACTTGAACCCGGGCGCATTTCCCGACGACGGGCGTCTCGACGTGTGCACGGCGGAGCGCATGCCGCGATTGCGCATGCTGGCGCTGCTTCCGAGCACGATCCACGGCAAGCACGTCGGCAAACGCGGTGTGTCGATTCACACCGGCGCACGCGTGCGCGTCGTGGCCGAGCGGCCGTTTCCCCTGCACATCGACGGGGAGTATCTGGGAAGACGCGCGGAGCCGCTGGATGTCTCCCTGATTCCACGCTGTCTGCCGGTGCTTTCGCGCGCGGGCGGCTCCGCGCGCCACACGCACCCGCTGGAGAGGATTCTGCGCTAGCGACCGGGCTGCATCTGCGACGGGCCGGGCGAGCCGGCCGAGCCCGCGTTGAATCCACGCGCGGGTGTGACGCGGTATCCGATCCATCCCGGAACCCCGTGCTCGGCGCCCACGAAGACCGCCTCGCGCACGATGCGTTCGCGGTCCTCCCGTGACCACGGTCCGAGAAAAAGATCGAGCACACGCGCGCTGTCCAGCACCAGGTCGATGTGCGCCCCGCGCACGTACTCGTTCAAGTGTCCGGCGCGCAACGCCTGGTACGCGTCGGCGTTCACCTTGCCGTCGAGATTGACCACGCGCCGCTGCGACAGGTAGCCGATGGCACCCCCCTGGAACACGCCGATCGTCTCCGACGGGTCCGTGTGCGTGCTCACCCAGCGCGCCGCGTCGTAGAACCCGTAAACCCGGATGGTCCGGAACGCGCTCGTGTACCCCATGTAGAGGAGGGCCGCCGCGTAGATGCCGCTGGCGACCAGCGCGACGCGGCGCACCGAGAGCGACCGTGCCCGCACCCACGCCGCCGCGTCGTCGATCGCGAGCCCGGCGAAGATCATGCCCACGAAATAGAGCGGGTAGTAGTAACGAAGGAAGAAGAACACGCCGAACACGTAGGTCGAATACGCGGCGATCATCATCACCGAAAACAACAAGAGAAAATCGAACTCGCGCGCGGCGCGTCGGCGCCGCCACCACCACACGAAGAAACCCGAGAGCACGGCCACCCCCAGTGCGTTGGTCACGGGCTCGCCCACGCCGGCGCGATCCGAGAGCTTGCGCGTCCCGCGGAGCAGGGGGTGCACGGCCGGCGTCACCTTGAGCGACTTCAAGGAGCGCTCCAGGTGGCGCGCCATGAACGCGGCGTCGGGACCGTCCGCGGCGTCGCCCGGCGAGGCCAGGTTGAAGAAGGGCGCGTACGCGATGGCCAGGTGGCGGGTGGCGCGGCCGCTTTCGGAAATGGGCGAGCCCACCGACACCACGCCGTAGATCGCCCACGGCGCCCACACCAGCGCGCCCGTCAGCACGCCCGCCGCGAGGTTCCGTCGCCACCGCGCGCTCGCCTCTCCGGCGCGCACGCGGGCGCGTACGACCAGGAGGTAATCGAGACTCATCGCGAGAGCGAGGAAGCCGAGGTCGATGCGGGCCAGGAGCGCCAGCCCCAGTAGCGCGCCCAGGGCGACGAACGCGCGGCGCGATGGAGCCGCGAGCGGACGCACGCGCGCGAGGTAGTAATCGACCGAGAGCGCGAAACAGAACAACGCGAGCGCGGTCTCGAGTCCGTTCGCGGCCTGCCGGACGACGATGGGAGAGAAGGCCCACGCACCCGCCACGATCAGCGCGGCGGTCTCGCTCGCGCGACGCGCCACGATCCGGTGGAGCAGGAACGCGGTCGCGACGGTGAGAAGCGCAGAGAGAACGAGCGCGAGGTGGACCGGAAGCGTCGCGTTGTCGCCCGCGATCCAGTACAGCGGCACCAGTGCTGCGACGTAGAGGGGCTGGAATCCGTTGGTGGCGTGGATGCCGTCGAAGGTGGCACCCTCGCCGTGCGCGATGTTGCGCGCGATTTGGAACGCGTAGAAGCTGTCGTCGTAGAGGAAACCGTTACGCGCGAGCGTGGCAAAGTCCTGCAGCGCGACGGCCAAATGCACCGCCGCCGCCGCCGCCAGGACGACGAAGAGGCCGGGGCTGATTCGTTTCAAGGGGAGGCGCCGTTACCAGTCGTTTCGAATCCTTACCTCTCGCGTAAAGCCGTTGATTTACCGTTCCTTATGCTACCCCCGACGCGCCCGCGTGTCAACCGCGGAGGTCGCGGGGCCCGGCTAATGTGCGCACCCGTCTTGCGTTACCGGCGCCCTTCCCCCGCCGGTCCGCGTGCGATATGGTGTCCCGACCGTTGATCGTCGAAAGACGAGGCCTCCAAGTCGTGACCACCAGCGCCACTCGGCTCATACTCGCGTACGCCGCCATGTGCGTCATCTGGGGCTCGACCTGGATGGCGATCAAGGTCGGTCTGGAGGGTGCCCCCGTACTCACCAGTATCGCAGTGCGCATGACCATCGCGACCGCGGTGGTGCTCGTGATCGTGCGCGCGTGGCGCATTCCGATCCCGCGCGAGGCGCGCTTCGTGCGGTTGGGACTGTTCCTCGGATTGTTCCACATCGTGTTCCCTTACTCGCTCGTGTACTACGGCGAGCAACGCATCCCGTCGGGGCAGGCGGCGGTGCTCTACGCCACGCTGCCGTTGATGGTCGCTCTCCTGGCGCGCGCAGCCTTGGGCGACCCCCTCACGGTACGCAAGTTGTTCGGCATCGCGACCGGGATCGCGGGCGTGACCGTCATCTTCTCCGATAGCCTGGGTCGCGGCGCGACCGGCGCCGAGAGCGCCAGCCAGGCAGCGGGGATCGTGTGCGTGCTCGGCAGCGTGTTCGCCTCGTCGGTGGGATCCGTCGCCACCAAGCGCTGGAGCGCGGGCTACCACCCGGTGGCCTCACTCCTCATTCCCTTCGCAACCGGCGCGGCGGTGGCGGCGGGAGCAGCACTGCTGGTCGAAGACGCGAATCCCCTGCGCTTCGACGCGTCCACCTGGGGATCGATGGTCTACCTCGCGCTGGCGGGGTCGGTGGCGGCCTTTTCGCTGTTCTTCTACGTCATCCAGCACTTGGACGTGACCGTGGTGTCGTACCAGACCTTCATCATACCGATCATCGCGGTGCTGATCGGTGTCGCGCTCCTGGGCGAAACCGTGTCGCCGCGGGTGGGCGCGGGCGCGGCGCTGATCCTGGCCGGCATCGCCTTGGCGACGTTCTGGTCGAATCCGCGCGCGAAACGCCCCGCGGGAGTGCCATGACCAGCGCGCTGCGAACGGCGGTCGAGTTCGCGCGCGCCGCGCGCCGCGTGGTGGTGACGACCGGCGCCGGCATGTCGAAGGAGAGCGGCATCCCGACCTTTCGCGACGCACCCAACGCGCTGTGGGCGAACTACAACGTCGAGGACCTCGCGACCCGCGGCGGGTTTCGCCGCGACCCGGCGCTGGTGTGGCGCTGGTACGCCGAGCGTCGAACCATGATCGCGGCGGCACGCCCGCACGAGGGGCACATCGCCCTCGCGCGCTGGGAGGAACGTTGCGACTCTTTCGTCGTGCTAACCCAGAACATCGACGGTTTGCACGCGGCCGCGGGCTCGAAGAACGTGGTCGAGCTGCACGGCAATATTTTTCGCTACACGTGCTTCGACCGCGGCCACGACGTCGAAGGGCCGTTCCCCCAAGACGCGACGCCGCCCCGGTGTGCGTGCGGCTCGCTGGTGCGTCCCGCCGTGGTGTGGTTCGGCGAGTCGCTCGATCCGGCGCATCTCGAAACGGCCGACGCGGCGCTCTCGTCGTGCGACGTGCTCGTCGTGGTGGGGACGTCGGGGCTCGTGTACCCGGCGGCCGGATTCGCGCTCACCGCAAGGGAACGCGGCGCGCGCGTGATCGAGGTCAACCCGGAACAGACGCCGCTCACGGAGATCGCGGACGTCTTCGTGCCGGGCGGGGCGAGGACGATCCTACCCGAGCTGGTGCCCCAAACCGGTTGACCGCGATCGCGCCGGCGTGATACTCATTATGTACACACCCCTCGAGTTCAAAGGTCCACGTTGACGCGTTTCCGCATTACCTCGCTCGTTCGCACGCTCTTTCTCGCCGCCGGCCTCGCGGCCGGGCTGGGCGCGGGTGTCGCGCGTGCACAGAACATCGTGACCCTCTTCGACGTGCGCGAGACTGTCATTTCCCCCGAATTCCCCACCGGCGACGGACGGGTGGATTCCACCCGTGTGCGCTACACGCTCTCCGCGGCCGCGACTACATTGTCGCTGATCGTCTTCGAAGCGGACTCCATCACGCCGGTCGATACGCTGCGCGCCCCCGGGTCGGAAACGTCGGGGGGGCCCCGCATCTTCTATTGGAAGGGCCGGCGCTGGGACGGTTCACCCGCGGCCGAAGGTACCTACGTGGTGACGCTCTTCGCGAGCAACGGCGCCAACCCTGATTCCGTCCGATCACTCCCGGTTTTCGTCGACCTCACCCCGCCCGGCATTCAGATCGTGAGCGCGCTGCCCAACCCGTACGCGCCGGGAGCGCCCGCGTCGACCACGTCGATCGGTTTTTCGTTCACCATCGCGGATGCTTCGCCCGTGGTTCCCGGGCGCGTCCCCGACGAGCTCAGGAGTGCCTTCGCTTACCCGAGCGGCACCGCGTTCACGCCCGTGTCGCTCACGACCACGCCACCCTACACCGGTGCCAGCGGCAACTACGTGCTGTACTGGAATGCGAACGCGGAGACCGCCCCAGCGCCGGACGGCGAATACCGCGTGACGCTGACCGTCAACGACGTCGCCGGGTACACCGCCACCTCGACGTATTTGTTCGACGTCGACACGCGCGCGCCGGACGTGGAGATCACGAGTCTCGCCAGCAACGCGACCGTCTCCACCGTGCCCGACAGCCTGCTCGGCTATGCCTTCGACAAGCGCGGCGTCGATTCCCTCCTGGTCCGCTACGCGGCGACGTCTCCCTACCAGCCCGTCGTCTCGACGTGGCTAGCGGGCGACACCTTGAATTTCTCGGTGCCGCTGGCCGATTCCTTCCCGAACGAGGGCGCGCACCGCGTGGACTTTCGCGCCGTCGACGTGTTCGCTCGCGTGACCGAGTTTTTCTTCAATTTTAGGAGCGACGCGACCGCACCGCCCGCCCCCGTGCTCGACCCCGTCGGCGGCGGGAGTTGGAAGACCAGCCGGTATCCGCT
>JAKEHA010000247.1 GCA_022615275.1 Candidatus Latescibacterota bacterium | reverse complement strand
GGCCTGGGAGGCTGGACGGAGTTCGACCAGTGGGCGGTGGGCGACCGCGGTCGGATCGCGCGTTATCGCGGGCTCGGGCTCACCGCCGTGCCTTCGCCGACCGCGAACACGCTGCACGACGTGGTCGCGTTCTCCGCCACCGACGTGTTCATGGTTGGGGAGAACGGGACCATCATTGGGCCGGGCCTGGTCAAGCAAGCGAGTCCGACCACCGACCATCTCTATTCGCTCTTCGGATACGCCGCTTCCAACGTGATTGCGGTCGGCGCCAACGGCGTTATCGTCGAGTACGACGGTGGAGGTTGGCAGACCGTGACGAGTCCAACGTCCGCCGACCTCTACGGTGTGTGGGGTCTCGATAACGGCGAGGTGATCGCGGTCGGTGGTGGTGGCGTGGTGATTCGCAGCGACGGCGTGGGGCCGTGGGCCGTCGTGCCGGCGTTCACGGCCACCGATCTCAACGCCGTGTGGGCCGACAAGCCGGGCGATTGGTTCGCCGTGGGCGACGCCGGAGGGATATGGCAGGAGCGCGGTGCGGGTTGGATCCCGATGGTCTCGCCGCGGGGCGACGACTTTCACGACGTCTTCGGCAGCGACAGCGCCTATGTATGGGCGGTCGGAAACGCGGACTCGATCCTCTTTTACGACCAGATCGAGTGGCTACCCGTCGCACCCAACGCGAGCGGCCGCCTCGACGCGGTGTGGGCCACGATTTGTCCGCTCTCGCTCGCGGCCGGCGATCCCGTGGGCACTGCGCATTGCTCGAACACCTACTTCGCGGGTGCGGGCGGGGCGTTTGCGCGCTATACCCTGTTCAACACGTTCGAGGAGCTCTCGATTGCCGAATCCCATGACGATTTCGGCATCCTTCGTTTCGCTGTCGAGTAGGGGCGGAACTGGCCTTGCCGCCGGCCCCGCCACCGCCGTATAATTGAGCCACGTCGCGGCGGACGTTTCCGCCCCCGAGGTCCGCTCCACTGCCCCTTGGTCTCGTCTAGGAGGATTATGAATCGCATGCGCTTCTTGACCCTGGCCCTCGCATTGGGGATCGCGGGTCTGCAGGTCGGTTGCAGCGACGATGACAACCCCGTCGACGGGGAAGTGCCCATCGAGCTGTCGGCCGTTTTCAATCTCAACGTCGACGGCCAGCCGATCATCCTGAACAACATGGGCTACGCGAATTCGTCGGGCACCGCGTACAGCATCAAAACGCTGCGCTTCGTGATCACCGACGTCGTGATGCACTACGCGGGTGGCTCGGTAAAGGTCGCGGACCTACACTATTACGACCTCGCGGACCCGTCGACGCAGTCCTTCGAGTTCTCCGGGCTTCCGCACCAAGAATGGACCAGCGTCTCGTTCACCTTCGGCCTCGACGAGACCGACAACGTGCGCGACAAGTACCTTTCGAGATCGCAGTTCCACAGCGCGATGTTTTGGCCGGAACCGTTGGGCGCGAACCTCGGCTACCACTACATGCAGCTGGAGGGAAACTACGCCACCGGGCCGACGACGACGGCCCCATACACGACCCACATGGGACCGCGCCAGCTCGACGGCACCAATCCCGATTTCCCGGGCGTCGTGGACGCGACACCGCACCATTTCCATTTCGCGGTCGACCTGCCCTTCGCGCCTTTGCACATCCACAACGAAGGACGCGGGGAATTGACGATCAATTTCAATCTCAATGACTGGTACACGGACCTCGACGCGGGCGACGGTCAGGATACGGAGTACGACTTCGCCGACTATCCCACGCAGATGATCATGGGCAACCTCGACGCGCAGGGGAAGCTCCAGCACAACGGCCGCTATTGCTTTACCGCCGAGCTGGAAGCGCACGGGGGACACCACGATTAGTCGAGTTGGTGAGTGACGCATGAGATTCCCAGTCGTATCGGGAATGCCGCGTCGAGAATGGCGCTTGGGAGTGGTGATCGCCGCCGCCTGCGTATTGGCCGCGTGCTCGAATGACGAAAGCGGACCCATCGACCCGCCGCAAGAGTGTCCGGATGCGACCCCGCTCGCGCTGCCCCTGCCGGGTTACTTTCCGGAGATGCCGAACCCGGCGGCTAACCCGCTGACCATCGAGGGCGTAGCCCTCGGACGGCGGTTGTTCTACGACCCCATTCTTTCCGCCGACAGTTCGCTCTCGTGCGGCGGGTGTCACACGCAGTCGCTCGCGTTCGGGGACTTTCGACAATTTAGTGAAGGTGTCAACGGCGACAAGAGCCGCCGCCAGGCACCCACCATCGTCAATCCCGGTTGGAACGTCCACGGCGTGTTCTGGGACGGGCGTGCCGCCGACTTGGAAACGCAAGCCACGCAACCCGTGCCCGAGCCCACGGAGATGAATATCCCGTGGCCGGACGCGGTCGCGCGTCTGTCCGCTCACGCCGAGTATCCCGACCTGTTCTGCGCCGCATTCGGCACTTCGAAGATCACGATGGAGCGCGTGGTCAACGCGATCGCACAGTTCGAGCGCACCTTCGTCTCGGCGAATTCCAAGTACGACCGCTGGAAGCGCGGGGAGGAGTCCTTCACGCCCATGGAGCAGCGCGGCTACATCTTCTTTTTGATCGAGGGCAAGGGCGATTGTTTCCACTGTCACGTCGAACCGCTCTTCGCGGAGCCCCAGTTCGCGACCCAGAGCTTCCACAATACCGGGCTCGATTCGGTCGTCGTGGACGGGGGCCGGGGCGAGATTTCGGGCGACCCGGCCGATCTGGGGAAGTTCAAGTCGCCGTCCTTGCGCAACGTGATGGAGTCGCCGCCTTACATGCACGACGGCCGTTTCTTTACCATTCGCGACGTGCTGAACCACTACAACCACGGTTTTCACGACGGTCCCAACGTCGACCCGCTCATTCGCAAACGGCTCTTGCGGCCGGCGATGACCTCGGCCGAGCTCGACACCCTGGAGGCGTTCCTCGAGACCCTGACCGACTGGGACTTTCTCACCAACCCGGATTTGTCCGACCCCTTCGCGACGACCGCGCCGGTTGCCAAGTCCAAGCCAAGCGGGCGATAATGTCCGGGTCGCGCGGCGTGGTGCCGCGCGTCGAACCGGAGGTCGTCGGATGAAGAGCTCGGTGGTAGCCGCCCTCGTGATCGCAATGACCGCGCTCGCGGTCGGCCCCGTCCACGCCGTCACCAAGGAGGAGCTCGTGGCCGCGGTCGTGCAACGCGAGGCGCAGCGCCAACGGGCCATGATCGACGTCGACCTGGCCGCCATCGACGACCTCTTCGCGGTCGACGCGACCTACATTCATTCCAACGGGCTCGCGCAGACCAAGGCCGGCGTGGTCGCGATGCTCGAGAAGAAGGAGCTGCGCTACGTGTCGTTCGACGTCAAAGAGGTGACGTACCGGGTGTACGGCGAGACCGTCGTGTGCACCGGCATGCAGTCGATCGAACTGACGTCGTCGGGCCGCCCGTTCACGTCCAACAGCCGTTTTATGACCGTGTACGCGATGATCGACGGCAAGCCGCGCGTGGTCGCCTACCAATCCACGCTGTTGCCCGAGATCGTGAAGCAGGAAACCACGCAAGGAGACTGATATGGTCAACACCCCCTCCACCATGATGCCGATCGGGACGCGTGCGCCCGATTTCAAGCTGCACGAGCCCGCAACGAACAAGACCTGGACCCTGGCCGACTTTCGTTCGCCCACGCTGGTGGTCATGTTCATCTGCAACCATTGCCCCTTCGTCGTCCACGTGCGCGACGAGATCACGCGGCTGGCGCGCGAGTACGGGGCGAAGGGCGTCGACTTCGTGGCCGTCAACGCGAATAGCATCGAGAGCCATCCCCAGGACGGCCCCGAGCACATGGCCGCGCTCGTGCGCGAGCTGGGCTGGAAGTTCCCGTTCCTATTCGACGAGACGCAGCAGACGGCGAAGGCGTACCACGCGGCCTGCACGCCCGACTTCTTCGTGTTCGATCGCGAGCGGGCGTTGTTCTACCGCGGCCAGCTCGACGACAGCCGGCCCTCGAATGGAAAGCCGGTGACGGGCGCCGACCTGCGCGCGGCCGTGGACGCCGCCATCGCCGGGCGCCGCACACCGGTCGATCAGAAGCCGAGCATCGGGTGCAACATCAAGTGGAAGCCGGGCAACGAGCCGGAGTACTACACGGCGTTCATTTCGTCGCGAAAGACTGGTTGAACGGGTTTCCGGTCGGTGCGATCACTTTGACGAACTCGTGCTTGACCGCGACGTGGCAGTTGTTGCACGCGGCCAGGTACTTGTCGTAGGCGACGGCGGCGGTCGCGAAGTCGCCGGCCGCGAGCGATTTGGACAGCGCGGGCTTGGCCGGGTCGAGCATCGCCTTGGAGAGCGCGGCGATCTGGAATCCCTCGTACTGGGGGAACTTCCGTTGAATGAGCTCGAAGGTCTCGCCGAGCTCGGTCACGTAGAACTCGGCCAGGGGCTTGTTCTTGGCCTGGATCGAGAGGCCCAGCTTGTGGGCGTGGCGCTGGGCGTGCGACATGTAGACGGCGAGCTCCTCGCCGGCCGGGGTGATCTCGGCGTGCGCGACGTCGACCGGGCGATGGAACGACGCCGCGAGCCAGACGTTGGCCACGAGCGAGAGCGCCAGCGCCCCCGTCAGTATACGCGTGTTCATGGTTGCGAGCCTCCTTTGGAAACGGCCATTATATTCGGAGCATCCGAGGACGATCAATGACGAGACGCTTCCAGACTCCGGACAGCTACCGGGGCTCCATCATCTCACGGGTCAAGCGGGCCCGGTCGGCCGCCGACCCGCGCAAGCGCGACCTGGCGCCCACCGTGCTCGATTTCGGCCCGCTGCGCGTGGTGCTCGCCCGCCACTTTGGCTTTTGCTACGGGGTCGAGAACGCGGTCGAGATCGCCTACCGGACCCTCGCCGATCACGCCGACCGGCGCGTATTTTTTCTGTCCGAGATGATCCACAACCCCAGCGTCAATCGCGATCTGGTCGAACGCGGCGTGCGCTTCATCTTCACCCCCGCGGGCGAGCAACTGGTGCCGTGGGAAGAGATCGGCCCCGACGACGTCGTGGTGGTGCCGGCCTTCGGAACCACCCTCGAGATGCAGGAAAAACTCGCCGAGCGCGGCGTCGACGCGTATCGCTACAACACCACCTGCCCGTTCGTCGAGAAGGTGTGGAAGCGAAGCGCGCAGCTCGGCGCCGATCATTACGCGGTCGTGGTGCACGGCAAGGACACGCACGAAGAGACGCGCGCGACTTTCTCGCACAGCCGCCGCGGCGCACCCACCGTGGTGGTGCGCAACCTCGCGGAGGCGAAGCTCCTGGGCGAGGTGATTCGCGGGAGGCGCGGGTACCAGGACTTCCAGCGCGCCCTCGGGCACAAGTGCTCGGCCGGCTTCGACCCCGGGCGCGACCTGGTGCGCGTCGGCGTCGTCAATCAGACCACCATGCTGGCCACCGAGACGCACGAGATCGCGCAGGAGCTCCGGCGCGCACTCGTGGACCGGTACGGCGCCGAGCACATCGACGAACACTTCGCGGACACCTCGGACACGCTGTGCTACGCCACCATCGAGAACCAGAACGCAACCTACGCGCTGATCGAGCAGGGCGCCGACCTCGCCATCGTGGTGGGCGGGCACAACTCGTCCAACACGTCGCATATCGTTGAATTGTGCGAGCGCGCCATGCCGGCCTACTTCGTGCAGGGAGCCGGGGACCTGCTGTCGTCGTCCGCGATCCGCCATTTTTCACTCGGAGAGCGCGTCGTGGTCACCTCGGAGAGCTGGCTCCCCGCGAAGCGCCCCGTGGCCGTGGTTTTGACCTGCGGAGCCTCGTGTCCGGACGCGATCCTCGACGACGTGCTGCGACGTCTGCTCTCGATGGTGCCGAACGCGCGCGCCATCGACGACGTGCTGGCGCCGTTCCCGGAGGTCGAAGCGGCATGAAACCCGTCGCCTTCGCGTCTCTCGTGCTCTTGCTCCCGGCCGCCGCGCTCTCCGCGCCGCCGCAGGTGGTTTCGGTCCAGCCCGCGCGCCAGCGCATCGATGCGCCCGCCAACGGCGTGATCGAAGTGCAACTCAACGCGGACATCGATCCCACGACGGTGGACGCGGTCAGCTTCCGCGTGTTCGGCCGCTGGTCGGGACCCGCGAGCGGTACGCGGCAGGTGGTCGCCGGGGTAATCACGTTCACGCCCGACGAGCCCTTCTTCGCCGGCGAGTACGTGACGGTCGCGATGAGCCGCGCCATCGAGAACACGCTGGGCGAGCCGATGGCGTTCGGCCACGCCTGGAGCTTCTGGATCGAGAGCGGCAGTGCTTCGCTCGACCTGGAGTACGTAACGCGCTACGACGCCCGCCAAGGCGCGGAGACGTGGGTGCAGCCCTACGGCGCGTACGCGGGCGATCTCGACAACGACGGATGGTCGGACCTCTTCGTTCCGTGCGAGCAGAGCGACGACGTGCGCATTTATATGAACAACGGCGCCGGCCTGTATCCAGGCGGTTTCACGGTCACCAAACCCGCCAACATGAACACGCCCAGCCCCAACGAGGGCGCGGACTTCGACAACGACGGTGAGATCGACGTGGTGGTGACGAACGTCAACAGCGACCGCGTCATCGTGATGTTCGGAGACGGGACCGGCGCGTTCCCGACCAGCGTCGGGTTGCCCGCGGGTGCGACACAGGTGCGCGGCGTAGGCGTGCTCGATTTGAACGGCGACGGCTGGGACGACATCGTGACCGCCAGTCGCGTGCTGGACAAGACGTCGATCTTTCTCAACAACGGGGACGGGACTTTCGCCCCGCGCGTCGATATCGAAGCGGGCGTACCGGCCGAGACCTCGATCGCGGTGGCGGACGCGAACAACGACGGCATCCTGGACGTGTTTCTCGGCAACTACAACATTCCGCGCCAGGTCACCGTGCTCCTCGGCAACGGCGACGGCGGGCTCATCCCGCAGGCGCCGGTTCCGACCAGCGGTCAGCCCTGGATGCTCGCGGCGGGCGACTTGGACGGTGATCATCATGTCGACGTGTTCTCCGCCAACTCGAGTGGAAACGGGATCGCGGTGCACTATGGCGACGGCGCGGGCGGGATCTCCGCGGTGTCGTCGCTCGCGACCGGCAGCTTTCCCCTCGCCATCGACTGCGGCGACATCGACGGAGACGGCGACCTGGACCTGGTGTCGAGCGACTATGCGTCGGGATCGTGGACCATCTGGGAGAACGACGGTGCCGGAGGCTTCGTCGATTCGCGCACACTCGACGCGAGCTCGGCCGGCTCGTGCGCAACCTTGCACGACCGCGACAACGACGGCGACCTCGACCTGACCGGCCTCGACGAAGTCGACGACTGGGTCTACCTGTTCGAGAACGACTCGTCGGCCGCCGGCGTTCCGCGCGTGAGCGCGGCCGCGGTGACGATGGAGCAGAACCAGCCCAATCCCTTCAATCCCTCCACGACGATCCGCTTCGACCTTGCGTACGATGGCTTCGTCGACCTGACGGTGCACGACGCGACCGGCGCCTTCGTCGCCACACTCGCCCACGGCCGCTTCGCGGCCGGTCCCCACGACGTGCGCTGGAACGGAACCGACGCAACCGGCCGACGCGTGGCGTCCGGTCTTTACTTCTACCGCATCGACGCAGCCGGCTCCACGCTCTCGCGCAAGATGATGCTTCTCAAGTAGAACGCGGACCGCTAGAGTCTCCGGCGTGAGAAGCCTCTGGAACGATCACGACGCGCGCGCCTACGCCGACGATCCGCTCGCGCTGCGCGTATACACGTCGCGCTTGATCGGACAGGATCCGTCGCTCGTGCTGCACGGCGGCGGCAACACCTCCGTCAAAGCCCGGGCGCGCGACCTGTTCGGCGACGAGCACGACGCCATCTGGGTCAAGGGCAGCGGGTGGGACCTCGCCACCATCGAGCCCGCCGGGTTCGCGCCGCTGCGCCTCGATACGGTGAGGCGGATGGCGGACCTGCATTCGCTGACGGACGCGCGCATGGTCGAGATGCTGCGCGCGGCACTCCTCGATCCCAACGCGCCCAATCCCTCGGTCGAAGCGATCCTGCACGCCGTCATTCCATTCACCTTCGTCGACCACACCCACGCCGACGCCGTCGTGACCATCACCAACACGCCCAAGGGCGTGGAACGCATCGGCGAGATCTACGGCCACCGCATCTTCATCGTGCCCTACGTGATGCCCGGGTTCATCCTGGCCCGGGAAGTGTTCGGCATGACCAAGGACATCGACTGGGCGGAGGTCGAAGGCATCATTCTCATGAACCACGGCGTGTTCACCTTCGGCGACGACGCGCGCACGAGCTACGAGCGCATGATTCAGGTGGTGACGGAAGCCGAGGACTACCTCGAGATGCACGCACCGCTGGCCACGGACGACGAGGAGGGCGCCGACGCGACGTCGCTCTCGCACGGCGACTTGGTGACGCTCGCGCGCATCCGGGGTGCGGTGTCGAAGGCGGCCAAGGCGCCGCTGATCGCCGCCCACGACGGCAGCCCGCTCCACGTCGCGTTTTCCTCGCGTGCGGACGTGGGCGAGATCGCGTCGCGCGGACCGCTGACTCCCGACCACGTGATTCGCACCAAGCGCGCCGCGTTCGTCGCGGGCGCGGACCTCGAGGCCGGCATCGAGCGCTACGGGAAGGACTACCGCGCGTATTTCGACCGCAATAGGGAGGGCGCGCTCACGGCCCTCGACCCCGCGCCGCGCTGGGTGGTGTGGCCGGGTCGCGGTACGGTGGCGCTCGGGCGTACACTCCCCGACGCGGTCGTGGCGCGCGACATCGTCGCGCACACCGTCCCCGCGATCGCGCGCGCCGAGCTGCTCGGGGGGTGGAAGGCGCTCCCCGAGGACGACGTGTTCGACGTCGAGTATTGGGACCTGGAGCAGGCCAAGCTCGAGCGCGCGAGTGCCCCCGCCGAGCACACGGGGCGCGTGGTGCTGGTGACCGGTGCTGCCAGCGGCATCGGACGCGCGACCGTCGACGCGTTCTTGAAGGCGGGCGCGTGTGTGGCGGCCCTCGACCGCGCCGACGCGGTCTCGTCGACGTGGAGCGACGCGCGCGTGGCCGCGTTCGTGTGCGACGTCACCGATGCGAGCGCCCTCGACTATGCCATCGAGAACACGGTGCGCCGCTTCGGCGGCCTCGACGCGGTGGTGAGCAACGCGGGGACCTTTCCGGCGAGCACGCGCATCGCGGACCTGACCGACGAGCTGTGGCGACAGAGCCTCGCCGTCAACCTGGACGCGCACCGATTGTTGCTCCAGAAGACCATCCCATTCCTCGATGCGGGTCTCGATCCCGCGGTCGTGTTCATCGCCTCGAAGAACGTGCCGGCGCCGGGCAAGGGAGCCGCTGCGTACTCGGTCGCGAAGGCGGGGCTGACCCAGCTGGCGCGGGTGGCCGCGCTGGAGCTGGCGTCGTCGGGGATTCGCGTCAACGTGCTGCACCCCAACGACGTGTTCGACACCGGCATCTGGACGCCCGCGGTCCTCGCCGCGCGCGCGAAGGAGTACGGCATGGACGTCGAGGCGTACAAGAAGAAGAATCTCCTCGGCCACGAAGTAACGTCGGCCGAGGTGGCCGCACTCGCCGTGGCCCTTTCCGGGCGATTGTTCGCAGCGACCACGGGTGCCCAGATTCCCGTCGACGGAGGAAACGACCGCGTCGTGTAGCGCGGTTACTTGCCACGTTATTTGCAGATGATTAGCATGAGAGACATGCGTACGCGCGCCGCATTGCTGATCGGACTTGTGCTGATGCTCGCCGGGTTGGCGTTCGCAGCCGACGCTCCCACTTGCACCGAGTGCGGAAAGCCGATCGAACGCGACGCCTTCCAGACCCAGGGACGCATCTACCACCCCGACTGCTTCGTGTGCGAGATCTGCGAACGCCCCATCAGCGGCTCCTACAGCGAGCAAAAGGGCAACGTCTATCACAACGACTGCTTCCTCGATCGCGTGGCCCTCAAGTGCTCATTGTGCAACGACGTGCTGCGCGGGGAATACCTGCAGGACTACTGGGGGAACTCGTACTGCAAGCGTCACGACGGCGAGGCTCCCATGTGCGATTCGTGCGGGCGTTTCGTCTCGGAGAAGCTCACCGGCGGCGGCACCCGCTACGAGGACGGCCGCTTCATCTGCAACATCTGCAAGCCGGAATCGATGACGGACGTCGACGCCATCCTCGAGATCGTGTACGAAGTGGCCGAACACATGAAGACCTTCGGCATGGAGGTCGACTACAACGGCATCCAGATCCACTTGATCGGACGCGACAAGATGCAGACGCTGTCGGGCCACCACTCGAACGGGCTGCGCGGCTTCACCGACTATCGCGAAGACTGGCGCGTGTTCGGGAGGTCGCAGAACCGCAAGATGCACATCTTCCTTCTGTACGGAATGCCCAGGATGGAGATCATCAACACCGTCGCGCACGAGCTGGCGCACGTGTGGCAGTTTAACCGCGCCCGCTTCAACAACGACAAGGCGTGGTCGGAGGGGAGCTGCAACTACGCCGCGTTCCTCGTGCTGGGCAAGTATCCCGGCAAGGAGAGCTCGTTCTTCCGCACCAGTTTGACGCGCGATGTCGACCCCGTCTACGGCGACGGCTTCCGCCGCGTGAAGACCCTGGCCGAGTCGGAGGGCCACCGGGCCTGGCTTCGCTACCTTTCCAAGAGTTCGGATTTTCCGAAGGGTT
This sequence comes from Candidatus Latescibacterota bacterium, assembly GCA_022615275.1. Lineage (GTDB taxonomy): Bacteria > Krumholzibacteriota > Krumholzibacteriia > WVZY01 > JAKEHA01 > JAKEHA01. The sequence goes on along the minus strand of JAKEHA010000247.1, from coordinate 2,397 downwards.
ACTAGCCCGGGTTCCGCGGTGACGTCGATCATGGCCGGCGCGACGCACACCATCGAGCGATTGATCCTCCCCGCGAACGAATCCGACGTGCGCGCCCTCGCGGGTCTTCTGGTGGACGCGGTCGCATCGGGGGCGGCGGTGAGCTTCGTCTCGCCGCTGACGCTCGAGCAAGCGATCGACTGGTGGCGCGCTACACTCGCCGACGCGCACGCACGCGCGATCTTCCTGGTCGCGCGCGAGGCGGGAGTGATCGTCGGGACGGTGCAACTGCACCCGGCTTGGGCGCCCAACCAGCCGCACCGGACCGAGCTCGTGAAGCTGATCGTGCATCGCGGGCACCGCGGTGCGGGGTGGGGCGCGCGGCTGATGCACGCGGCCGAGGACGAGGCGCGGCGCGAGGGATTCCGTTTGTTGACCCTGGACGCGAAGCGCGGCGCCGCGGCGGAAACGTTGTATCGGCGGCTGGGGTGGACGTACGTGGGAGCGATCCCGCGCTTCGCCGTCGACACGGACGGCGTGACCCCGCACGACGCGGTGATCTTCTACAAGGAATTGGAATGAGTCGCTAGCCGGTTGCTTGCGCCCGGGCTTTCGCGCCCGGGCGTCTTGTGCTACCATGCCGCGCATCCGGCCGTTCGCCGGATCCTGCGAAGACGTCCGTGTTCCCAATCGTGAAAGGAATCGAATGAGCAAGCGGCGGGTCGTCCTGTTGCCGGGCGACGGCATCGGTCCCGAAGTCGTGGAGGCGGCGCGGCGCGTGGTCGAAGCCTCGGGCCCCGAGATCGAGTGGGTGCCGAGGGAGGTCGGCGCGGTCGCATTCGAGAAGTACGGCGAGGCGCTGCCGCCCGACGTGCTCGACGAGATTCGCCGATGCGGTGTGGCCCTCAAGGGCCCGACCACGACGCCCATCGGAACGGGACACATCTCCGCGAACGTGCGCCTGCGCAAAGAACTCGCGCTGTTCGCCAACGTCCGCCCGGTCAAGACCGTGCCCGGCCTGGAAACGCCCTACGGGCAGACCGACCTCGTCATCGTGCGCGAGAACACCGAGGACCTGTACGCGGGCCTCGAGAACGAAGTCGCGCCCGGCGTGATCACGTCGATCAAGGTGATCACCGAGACCGCGAGCCGGCGCATCGCCAAGTTCGCCTTCGAGTACGCGGTGAATTGGGGCCGCAAGCGCGTGACCGCGGTGCACAAGGCCAACATCATGAAGAAGGCGGACGGGCTGTTCCTCGAATGCGCGCGCCAGGAAGCGAAACCGTACGAAGGCCGCATTCAGTTCGACGACATCCTGGTCGACGCTCTGGCGATGAAACTCGTGACCAAGCCGTCGCAGTTCGACGTGCTCCTGCTCGAGAATCTCTACGGCGACATCGTGAGCGACCTGGCGGCCGGCTTGATCGGCGGCCTGGGCCTGGCGCCGGGCGCCAACTACGGCCCGGACTGCGCGGTGTTCGAGGCCATCCACGGCTCCGCGCCCGACATCGCGGGCAAGGGCATCGCGAACCCGATCGCGATGATCCTCTCGGCCGCGATGATGTGTCACCACCTGGGCGACAACGAGTCGTACCTGCGCATTCGCAAGGCGGTGCGTACCATCACGACCGAGCGCCGCGACGTGCTCACACCCGACCTGGGCGGCACGGGCACGACGCGCGCAATCGCGGACGCGATCGTGGGCGAAGTCGAGCGGCGGCGCCGCGAGCCGGTGGACGCGTAAGCGATGGTCATCAAACCGAAGATTCGCGGATTCGTCTGCATCACGACGCACCCGGTCGGGTGCGACGCCAATGTGCGCGCGCAGATCGAGGTGGTGCGCGCGCGGCCGCGCCTGCAAAACGGACCCAGACGCGCGCTCGTCATCGGCGCGTCGACCGGCTATGGGCTCGCGTCGCGCATCGCGGCCGCGTTCGGGAGCGATGCAGCCACTGTGGGCGTGTTCCTGGAGCGCGAGCCGGCGGAAAACCGGCCGGCCACAGCCGGTTGGTACAACTCCGCCGCTTTCGAGAAGCATGCTCACAGTGCCGGTCTGAAAGCGAAGAGTCTCAACATTGACGCCTACTCGCAAGGCGGCAAGGAAAAGACCATCGAAGCTCTGAGAGAGATCGGGCCGGTCGACCTGGTCGTGTACAGCCTGGCCGCGCCGCGGCGCACACTCGCCGACGGCGAAGCGGCCAAGTCGGTGCTGAAACCGATCGGCGCGCCCTACCACGGCAAGACCGTCGACACCGACAAGGCCCTCGTCACCGGCGTCACCATCGAGCCCGCCACACCGCAAGAGATCGCGGACACGGTCACGGTGATGGGCGGCGTCGACTGGGAAGCGTGGATGGACGCGCTCGCGAGCGTGAAGCTCCTCGCGGACGGGTGCATGAGCGTTGCGTTCACCTATGT
>JAKEHA010000246.1 GCA_022615275.1 Candidatus Latescibacterota bacterium | reverse complement strand
CAGAGCGGCTCGTCGATCTGCCCGCCCCGCGTCGTCCACTGGTAGGCGCAGTCGAGGATCTCGCCGTAAACGTCGTGCTGGCGCTGGAGGCGCTCTCGTTGTTCCACGTCGCCTCGCGCGTGTCGCGCCTAGCCAACCGCTTCATCGCGCTCCCCGTGCTCGCGTTCCAGCCCGAGGTCACGCGTGTCGCGAGCGAAGGGAGAGCCGACGTGGTCGCATCGTCGACCCGGGCCTTCTTCAAGGCCAGCGTGGTGGCATCGGTTTTCGCCGCGGCCGCCATCGCGGTGTACGCGCGCGACCTCATCCTCTTGGCGTCGAACGGTGACTTCCTGGGCGCGCGTCCCACGCTGTGGCTGCTCGCCGCCTCCATCCCGCTGTCGGCGATGACCGCGCCTCTGACGGCGGTCATGAAAGCGCTCGACGGTGTGCGCGCGGCACTCGTGTGCGACCTGGTGTGGGCGTGTCTATATGTCATCCTATTGGTCACGCTGGCGGGGCCGATGGGCGTGGCCGGCGCAGGCGTGGCACAGCTCGCGGCGTGCGCGGCGCAGTTCGCTCTCGCAGCACGCTTGGCGTCGGTCAAGCCGCGCGCCTCCGAGGTCGCGTCGTCCCTGGCCAGAGTGGTGGTGTGTGCGGCGGCGGCGTTCGCGCCGGTGGCCATGATCGAGATCGTGCGCGCGCCACGCGCGTTGGCGTGGGTACTCGCGATACCCGCGGCGTGGATCTACGTTCGCAGCGTGCGTCGCGCGCACGTGTTCACGGCCGACGAGCGTGCGCGTCTGTCGCAGGCGCTCCCCGGCGCCGGACTTGCGACGCGCCGGCTGGGATGGTGGATGCCGTGAAGCACCTGCTGATGATCGTACCCTTTTTCCCGCCCATGGGTGGGGGCGGCGTGTACCGGCCGCTTTCGTTCGTGCGCTACTTGCCCGCGCACGGGTGGCGCACCACCGTGATCGCGCAGCGCGGAGACGCGTTCTGGATCCGCGACGACAGCCTGACGGCGAAGATACCGCCCGAGTGCCGGGTGGTGCGGACCGCGACGTGGAGCGGCCAGGGAGTGCTGTCGGCGGCGCGCGCGGGTCGCGCGGGTTCGCCCAAACGCTCGTCGCGCCGATTCGGACTCGTGCGGCGCGCGGGTGCGGCCGTCCTGGTGCCGGATACCTACCTCGGTTGGTACCCTTTCGCGGTGCGCGCGGCGCTCGCCGAAGCGCGCGCGACCGCCTTCGACGCGGTGTATTCGACGTCGCCGCCGGAGACCAGCCACCTGATCGGCGACGCGGTGCGCGTGCGCACCGCGCTGCCGTGGGTGGCCGACTTTCGCGACCCGTGGATGAACCTGCGCCTCTTGGATCCGCCCAGCCCCCTCCACGCGCGCATCCATCGCGTGCTCGAAGCGCGCGTGTGCGCACACGCCCGCGCGGTGCTGGTCACCACGCGCTGGCATCAGTCGGTGCTCGAAGCGGCCTACCCGCGCGCACGCGTCATACGCGTCTCGAATGGGTACGACGGCGACGAGGTTCACTCGGTCGCGGGCCTCGTCCCAGGGGCGCATCCGATGCGGATCGTGCACGCGGGCATGCTGACGCAGAAGCGCAGCGCGGTGCCGTTCCTGGAAGCGCTCGCGCGCTTCTTCGAGCGCCGGCCGGAGGCCCGCGCAGACCTCGAGGTGGAATTCGTCGGCGCGCGCGAGGACGAGAATGAGCGCGCGGCGGCGCACTTGCGGCTCACGAACCGCGTTCACTTCCGCGACTCGCTCGCCCACGACGACGTGTTGCGCCTGGAGCGACAGGCACACGTTCTCTTGTTGATCAAGCACGTCGATTCGCGCTACGACGGTCTGGTGCCCGGGAAGCTCTACGAGTACATCGGGCTGGCGCGGCCGGTGCTGGCGCTGGCACCGGCGGGCGAAGCGCGCTCGCTGGTCGAGATCCGGCGCCGGGGCGAGACCGCCGACCCGGGCGACGTCGACGGGATCGCGCGCGCGCTCGACGTGCTGTATGGCCACTTTCGCGGCGGCACGCTCGAGCGTGCCTACGATCTGTCCGAAGCACCCGACCTCGGGCGCTCGCGCCAGGCGGGCGAGCTGGCGCGCGTGCTCGACGCGTGTGTGGCCGGGGAGCGCATCGCATGAAGCGCGTCGCATTGCTCCTGCCGGCGATCGTACTCGCGGCCTTGATGCTTCCGTTGCGCCACGGCTTCACCGACGACGGGTTCATCCACCTGCAATACGCGAAGAACCTGATCGCGCACGGCCAACTCGCGTTCAACGTGGGGGAGCCGTCGTTCGGAACCACCAGCCCGCTGTGGGTGACCGTACTCGCGGCCGTCGGCGCGCGGCTGCCGGGCCCGGAGTCGCTCGTCGATCTGAGCCGTGTGCTTTCATGGCTGGCCGCGTTCGCGGCCCCTGGTGTCGTGTACCGTCTCGCGCGCGCGGCGGGAGCGTCGACAACGGTCTCGATGTGCGCGAGCGTTGCGTTCGCCGCCGACGCGTGGTTCGCGCGCTGGTCCGCTCTGGGGATGGAGTCGTCGGCCGCGACGCT
>JAKEHA010000245.1 GCA_022615275.1 Candidatus Latescibacterota bacterium | reverse complement strand
GAGGGCCAGTTCAACACCGTCGTCTACGAGGACGAGGACGTCTACCGGGGCAACGAGCGCCGGGACGTGGTGATGATGAACGAAGGCGACGCGCGCCGCCTCGGCCTCGAGCGGGACGCGCGGGTGCGGGTCGAGAACGCCGTCGGGGCGATGGACGCGGTGGTGCGCTTCGCGCCCCTGCCGCCCGGCAACCTCGCCATGTACTACCCGGAAGCGAACGTCCTGATCCCACGCGAGACCGACCCGGCGTCGGGTACGCCCGTCTTCAAGTCGACGACGGCGCGGCTGGCAGCGCACGGACGGTAGGATTCCGGCAGGAGGACGACATGACGCGAGGTCGATGGCAGGCAGTCAGCGTGGCCGCCCTGGTGCTCCACGCGAGCGGGCTCGCATACGCCGCGGAGCCGACCAATCCGGCGGCCGCGGTGGTGAAGACCCACATCATGGTCGCGCCCGACGCGATCGCGTGGGAGGACTGCTCCCCCGCCCTTCCGCCGGGCGCCAGGTGCGCGACGATCGAAAGGACGACCCGCGCAACCGCCGCTGAGCCTCACCGCGCCACCCGGCGCCGGAAGAGCAGCATCCCGACGACCAGGTAGAGCACCCCGAAGCCGACCATCACGGTCGTCGGGCGCAGTGCCGCGTCGAGCCCCCGCCGGCGGATCATCAAGTCGTTGAACGCCTCCATTGCCCAGGTGGTGGGAAACGCCAGCGCCACCTGCCGCATCCAGCGCGGCTCGAGGTCGATCGGCCACCACGCGCGCGATGGTCTGGTGGGTCTTGCGGAACAGCGCGCGCTGCACGTCGTCGAGGGTCGCGTAGTCGACGGCTTCGCCGAACGGGCGTGCCAGTGCGTGGGCGTTGGCCTCGTAGTGGCGCCACACGCGATTCAGAAAGCGGTAGCACCCCTCGACGGCCTCGTCGTTCCACTCGGTGTCGCGCTCGGGCGGCCCGCAGAACAGGATGTAGAGGCGCATGGTGTCGGCACCCATGGGCGTGATGATGGTGTCGGGCGGGACCACGTTGCCCTTGCTCTTCGACATCTTGACGCCGTTCTTGCACACCATGCCTTGCGTGAAGAGCCGCGCGAACGGCTCCGAGAACGACACCCGGCCGCGCGAGTGCAGAAACTTGACGATAAACCGAGCGTACAGTAGATGCAAAATCGCGTGCTCGACGCCGCCGATGTATTGGTCCACCGGCAGCCAGGCGTCGCACAGATCCTTGCGGAACGCGGCGCGGTCGTCGCGCGGGCTCAAGTAACGCATGAAGTACCAGCTCGAGTCGACGAAGGTGTCCATGGTGTCGGTGTCGCGCTCGGCGGCGCCGCCGCACCGCGGGCACTTCACGACGCGAAACGCGTCGCTGGTGGCGAGCGGGCTCTTGCCGTCGCCGCGCGGGCGGAAGTCGACGTCGTCGGGCAGGCGCACCGGCAATTGGTCGTCGGGCACCGGAACCACGCCGCATTTCGGACAGTGGATCATGGGGATGGGTGCCCCCCAGTAGCGCTGGCGTGAGATCAGCCAGTCGCGCAGGCGGTAGTGCACGCGCCGCTTCCCTTTCCCGGCTTTCTCCAGCTCGGCCGCGATCTTCGCGAAGGCCTCCTTCTGCGAGAGCCCGTCGAAGGGGCCGCTGTTGATCAACGACCCGTCACCCGCGTACGACGACGTCGGGAGTTCGGTGGCGCCGCTCGACGGGCGCACGACCTCGCGAATCGGCAGGCCGTAGCGGGTCGCGAACTCGAAGTCGCGCTGGTCGTGCGCGGGCACCGCCATGATGGCGCCGCTGCCGTATTCCATCAGCACGTAGGGCGCCATGTACACGGGCACGGGTTCGTGCGTCATGGGATTGACGGCGTGCGCGTCCAGGAACACGCCTTCCTTGCCGGGCTCGCTGCGGGCCTTGCCGCTCAGGCGCTCCGCGGTCCAGCGCGAGATAACCGAACGAAGTTCGGCTTCGCGTCCGCTGCCGGCGATCAAGCTCTCTACCAGCGGATGATTCGGGGATAGAACGAGAAACGTGGCGCCAAAAATCGTGTCGGGCCGAGTCGTGAACACGTTGACGGAATGGCTCGCACCCTGGATCTCGAACTCGATCTCGACCCCTTCGCTCCGGTCGATCCAGTTCTTCTGCATCGTGATCACGCGCTCGGGCCAGTCGGCCAGCGTGCCCAGGTCGTCGAGCAGCGCGTCGGCGAACTCGGTGATGCGGAAGAACCACTGGTCCAGGTGGCGCTCTTCGATCTCGGTGCCGCAGCGCTCGCAGCGCCCGTCGACCACCTGCTCGTTGGCGAGCACCGTCTTGTCCTTCGGGCACCAATTCACCGAGGCCGCCTTGCGGTACGCGAGCCCCGCGCGGTAGAGCTCGAGAAACAGCCACTGCGTCCAGCGGTAGTATTCCGGCTCGCACGACGCGACTTCGCGCTCCCAGTCGTAGACCACGCCCCAGTGGTAGAACTGCTGCTTCATTCGCGCGATGTTGTCGCGCGTCCACGTCGCGGGGTGAATGTCGCGTTGGATGGCGGCGTTCTCGGCCGGAAGCCCGAAGGCGTCCCAGCCCATCGGCGCCAGCACCTCGTGGCCCTCCATCTTCTTGAAGCGGGCCAGCGAGTCGCCGATCACGTAGTTGCGCCCGTGCCCCACGTGCAGCTCGCCGGAGGGGTACGGGAACATCATCAGGCAGTAGTACTTCCGGTCAGTTTTCGACAGATCGCAGCGCATGAGCCCGTCGCGGGCCCAGCGCTCCTGCCACTTCGCCTCGATCTCTGCGTGTGGATACTTCGCCATGGTGCCAAACGGGTAGGCGCCGCGGTTACGGGCGCGGGAAGCGCGCGAGAACGTGGAACTCGTTGCCCACGCCGTCGATCTCGACCTTGGCGCCGCGTCCTTCGAGATAGGTGCGCACGTCCTCGGCGGCGGGGGCATTGCTGACCACGACGCGCATCAACGCGGGCCGCTCCTTGGCGAGGGCGGCGTCGACCATCATGCGGGGGCCGGGCACGGATAGCCCGCGGGCGTTGATTCGAACTTCTTGTTCCATAATAGGTTACAGCTATTGGTTGAGACGGCTTCGAAGCACGGGAGCCCGGGCGGGCCGCCGCGTGGCTCACGAGGTGGTCACTCTACGGCCCGAGCGCGGGGCTGGCAAGCGCTTTCCCGATCGACGAGGCCACCAGCGCCTCTTCGACCAGGCACTTGGCGTCGAAATTCGTGGTCTTCAGCTTGAGGTCGGCCCACCGGAGATTGGCGAGCAGCGTTTCCAGCGCGCGCGCGTGGGTGCGCGCGGCCTGCTCGCGCAGCTTGCCGGCGAAGAACGGGCTCTGCGTGGCCGCGATCGACTCGGCCAGCGCGCGATCCGAAGACACCGCCCGAGCGCGCTCCGCGACGACGTGGCGCACCTCCAAGAGTGCCACCACGCGACGCAGCATCATCGCGACCACGAACACGGGCTCTTCTCCCGCGTCGAGGAGCGACGACAGGCGCGAGAGCGTGGCCGCGGGGGCCGCCACCCCGATCCCGTCCAGGAGCGAGAAGAGACTCTCGGTCCGGTACTTTCCCACCACACTCGCCACCTGTTCACGCGACACCGTCTTGGTATCCGATGCCGAGAGCAGGATCTTGTCGATCTCGTTGGCCAGGTCCATGAGCTGGGTGCCGACACTCTCGACCAGGAGGTCGAGTGCATCCGGGTCGATGTGGACCCCCTCGCGCCGGAAGCGCGCCAGCGCGCGCTCCAGGCTCTCCGCCTCGTCGAGGGGTCCGCACGCGAACGCCACCCCGCCGCGCTCTGCCGCCATCGCAGCGAGCTT
>JAKEHA010000244.1 GCA_022615275.1 Candidatus Latescibacterota bacterium | reverse complement strand
GGGATCCGTGAACGGAAACAGCTTCTGCGCAATGGCGTGGCCGATCACCACCACGTGGCGACCGGTCTGGACGTCCATCTGCGACAGGTTACGCCCCAGGCCGAGCGGACAGCGGCAAGCGTTCACTGCAACGTGGAACGAGCCCGGGGGCCCCGCGACTCGACCAGAGTATACACATGACCGGGCAAAATACAAGAGTAAAATGTCCTATTTACTGTAAGCGACAGAATGGCGTCCCCAACGGGATTCGAACCCGTGTCGCCGCCGTGAAAGGGCGGTGTCCTGGGCCACTAGACGATGGGGACGCCGAAGCTCGTGCTGGAATTGGGTGCCGTGGAAGGGGAAGGCTACGGCCCGGGCGGGGCGCTGTCAAACGAAAACGCCCCCCGGCGCCGGCCCGGCCAACACTCGCCGATTGGCACCGCGCGTTCGCGATCTGACACGCGGCTCGGCCGCGCGTGGCCAGCCCTGGCCATCCCCGGACGCGACCTCTGCGGCACACTCCGCCATCGTGATCCCGCGCGCGCTGCGACCGGACGCCGAGACGCGATCGCTGGCACGCGCCATGCGGGGATAACCTCGTTTCTGGAAATTCCATGTCGTCATAACGCCCGCGGACACCCGTCGTCCGTGCAGGCGTCACCATGAACCGGCTCGCGCGTGCGTGCCGGCAAGGGGGATCGAACGATGAGCTTCAATGAACCTACGATTCGCGCCATCGTCGGTATCGTGGCTTTCCCGATGCTGTTCCAGGGCGCGCTCATCGCGTTCGCGTGGGGCGCGGGAGACGCGACCGGAGTGCTGGTTGCCAAACGCCTGTTCCTGCTGCTCCCCGCCTGCGCGGTCGTGGTCGCCTGCTGGGCCACCGTGGTATCCGTGCTGTCCGTTCCCATCCGGAGCGCCCGCCATGAGTTCATCACGGCGCTGTTCGTCACTTGGTGGGACCTGGGCAAGTCGGTGCTGTCGTACTGGGGCGGCCTGTTCGGCTTCGCGGTGAAGTTGCCGCTGGCCGTGCTGGCGTTCCTGCGCGTCACGGTCATCGCGGCGTGGGCGTTGCTCATGGACCTCGTGCTCATGCCGTTCACGTTCCTGCGCCACGTGGGCGGAAACGTCGTGCGTTCGCCCATCCCGTGGATCGCCGTATTGCTGACGCTGGCGTGGTGCGCGATCGAGACCACGATCTTCACCTACGTGATGTCGCCGGTGGTCATCGACACGTTCTCCAACATCACGGGCGAGACGTTGAGCGAGAACTTCGTGCGCGTGCCGCTGTTCCTGTTCCTGTTCTTCGTCGTGCTCGGCAGCTACGCGGTCTTGTCCACCTTCGTCGAGGCGGTCAAGAGCAAGAGCGTCCAGCAGATCGCGGGGATATTGGTCGTCGAGTGCGTGGTCATATTCGTCGAAGTCATGTTCCTGTATCGTGAGTTCGTCGATGCGCTCGTGCCTTGGTTCGCCCAGTACTCGGCCAACTTCGAGCTCGGCATCTACGGGACCATCGGCATCGCGTGTTTCGCGTGGTTCGGTATCCGCAGCTTGTCGTGGTTCCTGTTCGCCGCCCATGGCACGCCGACCATCATGTCCGTGATTCAGGGGCGCGGAGTGGAGTACGTCGTCAGCGCGGGCGCGCCGCGCACGCGTTTCTTCGAACTGAGCGAAGCGTTGTGGACGCGGACCCACCAGGACGGCGCGTGGATGCGCGAACGCGGCGATGCGCTGCTCGCGTCGTTCATGCTGCCGCCCCTGCAGGTCGTGGCGGCCGCGGTCAACTTCTGCACGCTGTGCTTGCTGAACAAGCACCTGTTCTCGCTTCCCTTCGAGAACCTGGGTGCGATCCGCTATTCGGAAAAGCTGGTTCGAGACTTCAAGGCGCGCTCGGGCTTCCACGGCGCGTCGCCGGCCCATCCAGGCGGAAACGCCGCCCGCCGGCACGATTCCGAATTGGATCCCGACTCGATGACCATCACGGCGGGTCGCTCGTGAGACCGTCGCGGTCCCGGGTCTCGTCCAACAGGAGGATCACCATGACACGGAGCATCGCCATTGCTGCGTCGATTGCGCTCGTGCTCGGCACCGCCGCCTTGGTCGGCTGCGACACCGCGGGCGGCGCCGAGACACCCCGGCAGTCGCTGTTCATCGGCGTCGATATCAGCGGTTCATACATGAACAGCGGGCACTTCAACGACTCGCTCGAGTTTCTCGCCTACTACATCTACGGCCACCTCAACGGGGTGGGCGGGATGGAAAGGCCCAACACGCTGTTCGTGAGCTCGATCGGCGGCGCCACCGAGGGAGAACCGAAGACGTTCTTCCCCATCCAGACCTTCGAGAACAAATCGGTGGAGGAAATCCACGCCACCCTGCAGGAAATGTTTCCGAAGGAGAGTCCCAATCCGTTCACGGACTACAACGCGTTCTTCGAACAAGTAGCGTTTACCGTGCGCAGCAAGAACCTGGTTCTGCGGCCGATCACGATCGTCATGGTGAGCGACGGCATTCCGGACGTGTCGCGCAACGGAGAGACGGGCTACGATGCGGTCACGCTCAAACCGCTGGAGCGGCTGGCGCGCAGCGTGACGGTGCGGCTCTTGTACACGGATGCCGTGGTCGGAAAGAGCTGGCAAACGGCGGTGAGCCGGAAACGGGTCAAGGTGTGGACGCAGGACGCCGACGTCATGCGCTCGTGGAAGGACCCCAAGATCATGGTCGCGGATGTGCCATTCGCCGAGCAGCCGCACTTCTTCGACTGGGTCGAGGACAACGTCGACTTCGGCGTGCGTGCACGCCGCGTGAACTAGGGCTGACGATTTCCGGGGGACAATGGGCACGCGCGAGGGCGCGAGCCCGCTGGGACGGCGTCGCGGCGCGCGGTTTGGGGGGCGCGCCGCGTCCCCGCGTTCGGGGCTAGTACTGGGGCGAGACGCTTTACCTCAAGACGCCGATCGGATCAATCCGATCACGCGCCCGAGAATCTGAACCTGCGGTCCTTTCGAGTCGATCTTGACCGGTCCCATTTGCGACACCAGGTACTCGCTTCCGCCGCGTAACTCGTAGCGCTTGACCGTGACCTCGGTGCCGACCCGGGCTACCACGACGTCTCCGCTCGCGGCTTCCCGATCCGGCGACACGACAATCAGGTCGCCTTCCACGATGTGCGCGTCTACCATGCAGTCGCCTTCCACTTTCATGAGGAAGTTGCCGTCTCCGGAGAACAGCGTGCGATCGACGTAATAGCTTAGTCCGTCGGTCTCGCTGCTGTTGTTGACCGCCAGGCCGGCCGCGACGCGCCCCAACAACGGCAGCGCTACCGCGTGGTCCGACCCGTTGGTACCAAGAGAATCGGGCTTATGCAGGAAACGGATCGCGCGCGACTTGTCCCGCCCCCGGTGGATGTAGCCCTTACGCTCGAGCGCCTGCAGATGCTGGCTCACCGAGCGCGGAGACTTCAGCCCCGTGGCACGGCAGATCTCTCTGACCGTCGGCGGGTAACCGTAATCGCGCGTATGTACACCTAGATACTCAAGGATCTCCTTTTGACGGATCGTCAGGGGAAGTTTCTCCATGACCATTCCCTCCTTCAGCGACTACGATCTCCAGCGCATCGCACACCTTTCTTCCATCGCGCAACCGAACCTTGCCCTTTACGGTTACACGACACCCGTCGCTCAATGGCTCGCCAATTCGAGCGACGCGCTCCCAGGGTACGAAGACGCGCACGGAACCACTGGAGTCGAATAGTTCGAAGAAACCAACCGTTTTCCCTGAACTGGTCTTGAAGTCGTGGAAGTTCCGGATGCGCCCGGCCAGTTCGACTGGGGTGGCGCTCGGGTGGGGATAGAACTCCGACAACGATGGGACTACGCGAAAACCGTGCCGCGAGTTGCCATCTTTTTGAGTCGACGGCGATTGGGTGGAGGCGGGACCAGTTGGAGAGGGCCCCTCGGGCACGGTACCCGACAGGACCATGTTCATCTGTTCACCGGCCGCAGCGGACGGCAAAACGGGCCGGGTTCGGCCCGTACCCTCCTTCCCTGTCCCTGCGGCACTATCGATAGCCCCTGCCCGGATCAGCGCATCGATCACCTCCAAACTAATGCCCGCATTCAAAGCGGCAAAGCGGAATTCGTCGATCGTTGCTACCTTCTTCGCTCCCCTCATACGGATGATGGTATCCGATGCATTGCGCGTGACGCCGTCTATGATCCACAACGGCGCGCGCACGCTCCCCGCTTCGACGACGTGTCCGCGCGCGCTCGCGTTGACACTGGGCGCGAGCCAGTGTCCCTCCTCTTCGAGGAGCGCGCGGTAACGCGTCCGTTTGTCCGCGTCGAGCGGCGCGTCCAGGAGCCGCGCGAAGAAACCCGCGCGGTCGCGCGTTTTCGCAGCCAGGCAACGGCGAACAATCAGCGCTTCGGCGATGACGCGCTGACGATTCTGGACGTCGTGCGCGTGGCGCAAGAGCCGTGTGAACCACGCCGTCGCGTCCTCGAAGGAGACGCCCGCCTCCACCGTGAAGGCCAGGAATTCCCGGCGTAACGCCGCGAGATTACCCGGCGCATGGTCGCAAAAGCGCGCCGCGAGCGCGGTCGCGTCGGTGACCGGCAGGCGCGTCAGGCGCGCGACCACGTCGCGCACCTGGTCCTCGAAGAGCAGGACCCCATACGATGGCGCGAGCACCTCCCCCACCACCTTCGCGGCGGGCGGCACGCGATTCTCGTCGCGAAACGACGCGACGCGCTCCGAGAGCGGAGTGCCCGTTCGGCGCTGGCGCAGCATGGCGACGAAGTGAACCAGGTCGGCGAACGTCGACATCCCGAAGGTCCCGGCGAGCCGCCCGGGCGCGCCCTCGAGGAGGTACACGCCGTCGAGATCGCCGCGTGCCACCAGCACGAACGCCTCGCGGTCGAGCGCGGCCGTGTCCTCCTCCGCGTCGCCCACCACCGCGAGCACCTGCAGGGTCGCGACGTCGACGCGGCGGATGTCGCCGACCGGGAACGAATCGCGCGTCGCTTGCACGAAGCGATCGCCCGTCTCGGGGTCGACGGTGAAGGCGAAGCTGGCGCGGAGCGGCTTGGGTGAAACGATGACGCTGCGCTTGGTGCGCGCGAACCCGAAGGGAAGCCCTTCGATGGCGGCCGCGTGCGACACGACGTCGCGGAAGACGGCACTCTTCCGATACAGCGCCCCGAACGACCGGTTGTCTTCGGACAGCTCGCGCAGGGTGACGCCGTGGTGGCGCGACGCCACCTTGATGGCGCCCTCGACCTCGGGCGGTACTTCCTGCATGCGCTTGGCGACGATGCGCAGCGCTCGCGCGGCGGTGATGTGCTCGACCGAGGGAACGTAACCGATGCCGGCGCCGTCGAACACGCGGTTCAACGTTCCCAGAACGCGCGGCCGGAACTCGGGCGCGGTTTGAATGTCGAGAATGCGTGTCGCGTTTCCGCCGGCGAAGTCGGGTCGAAAGGCGGGATCGATCGCGTACGGATCGAACGTCGTCAGGCCCAAGAGATACGCGCACGCCGATTGCAGGGAGAGCCCGGTCGCCGGTCCCACGACCACGCCCGCGCGGCGCAAGCGCGCCACCACGTCGGCGAATTGGACGGTCGTTTCGGCCAGTCCGGCGCGTTCGAGCGCGGCCAGCTCTTCCTGCACGGTCGCCCGGCGAACCGCCGCGTCCTCGCGGCGCGCGAATCGCTCCTCGAAGGCCGCCTCCACCCGCCCGCGCAGCACGCGCGACGCCTCCCCGGAGGGGTCGAACATGTCGGCGTGCGCGGGTGCTTCGCGCCCCTCGAGGTGGTCCAAGAGGTCCGGCTGCACCAGTGCCGCGATCAGCGCGGCGTTGGAGTGGGCCTCGGGCGCGTCGTCGTACGCCTCCGACATCTCGGCCGCGGTGCGCATGCCGTGCCCGCGTCCGGAATCGCCGATGCGCGGGTCGCTGAACACGCGGTGCTCGAAGGCGCGCTCGGTGGCACTGGCCACCAAGTCGATGAGTTGCTGCCGCGCCGGGCCCACGAAGCGCACGTCCTGGACCAGCACCGCCGACACGCCGACGGCGGCGGCGTCCACGAGCACCCGTGCCTGCGCCGCACACCCTTCGTCCACCAAGCCGGCGCGGTATT
>JAKEHA010000243.1 GCA_022615275.1 Candidatus Latescibacterota bacterium | reverse complement strand
CTCTCCTCTCGACCTTACAAACTCGGAGGTTGTCCTCCAGCCGTTTCCATACTACTTCAAGAGCACCATCTTCCGCGGCGCGATTCCCTTCACGCCTTCGAGCCGGTAGAAGTACACCCCGCTTCCGACCGGTTTTCCACTCGCGTCGTTGCCGGACCACTCGACGCGATGCGTCCCCGCGTCGCGCGTACCCTGGTCGAAGCGAATCACCAAGGCACCGGTGGCGTCGTAGATGCCGACCGCCACACGCGCGCGCGCGGCCAGCGTGTACTCGATGGTCGTCTTGGGATTGAACGGATTGGGGTAGTTCTGCGCGAGTACCGTGACCAGCTCGGGCATCGTCACCGACACGAGCGGCGAGCGAGCCGACTCGCCATCCGCCGCCACGATCACGAGCTCGTAACGGTACGACTTCCCCGGCTCCACCGCCTCGTCCACGAACGAGCGCGCCGACGCGTCTCCGCTCGCGATCAATCGCGCGGGAGTGTACTCGCCGTCGTAGCGATGGAGCTCGTAGCGCGAGAGGGCCTCGTCGCTCCAGAGTTCCCAGCGCACGTCCACGGCGGGGCCGCTCACGACGACGGCTTCGAAGCTCGTGATGAACACGGGCGTCAGCGTCGGTTCGAGCAGGATATCGAGGCAGTTGGTGGAACCGTACGCGACACTCGCCACCAGCGTGTCGGGCTCGTAGTCGGCGGCCTCGAACACGATGGTCACGTTCTCGGCCGGACCCGAAGCCGCGTTGGCCTGATAGCGAAACGTGTAGCGGCCCCCGTCGGGAACATGTTGAACGAACCCGCGCTCGAGCGAGCGCGCGGTGAACTCGGGAATGACGAGGTCGGTGTCCGCGTCGCGAACGTTGCCGCACACGACCGCGATGGGGAAATTCGACGTCAGGCTGGTATTGCAGGTCAGGCGCCCGTCGCACGACACCTCGAAGTAGTCCTCCCAAGCGCGCCGGAAGCCCGCGATCTTGTCGAGGTCGGCTTGCGTCGGCGAGGTTCCCGCCGCCACCAGCAGAATGAACGCCTGGCGCAAGTCCTTGTTCTCGTTGGGCTCGATGGGCGTGCGCACACCGTTGGCGGCCTCGATGTCCTCGACCGTCACCGGCACCTCGATCCCGGACGCGGTGGCGTTGATCAGCGGCGTCCCGACCGAGCGGTTCGACGGGTGATCGTTGGTCGGCGACGAAACGTAGAAGAAGTCCTTCACCTCGGCGGGCGTGCGCAATCCCATCAGGTACTCGTCGAGCTCGGAGAAATAATCGACGCGCGTCGGGCACACGTAGTTGCCCCCGCCGGTGCTCTGCCAGTTACCACCTTCGAGCGAGCTGTGGTCCACGTCGACGAAATAGCTCCAGTGTGCGTCACTGCGCCCGAGGATCAAGTTGCTGGGACCCGATCCGGAATCGAAGTACGCGAAGGCGCCCCAGCGGTGCCCCGCCTCCTGGCCCATGATGGTGAGGAAGTTGTTGCCCTTGGAGAACCAGCGGAAGTAGGGGTCGGCCGTGGTCCAGGCCAGCAGGCGGTTCATGTTGCACCGGCTCTCGAGGACGCCGTTGCTCCCGTACTGCGCGCTCGAATCGAAGATGTCGAGCCCTAACCCCGTGACGTCGTTCTTGATATTCAGCTCGTTGGCGAAACCGGACATGGTTTGAATGAAGTTGGTGAAGTACACGAGCTGGAAGAACTCGTCGGGAAACTGCGAGTAGAAGCGCTGGAACAGCGCGACTTCGTTTACCAGCGGATAGCCGAACGAGTAATACTCCTCGTAGACTGCGGCCCCCGCGCCGCTGGTGTATGGAACGTCGGCGGAATAGGAGAGTACTTCGAACGGCGGCGTACCACCGGGGTGGTAGCCCACCACGATCGGATTCGCGTTCGACGGAAGTGTCGTCTGCATCCCGTTGTACGTCAGCGTGAAGTTACCGCTCGGAAACAGCACGATCTGGAACGTGTTGAGAGGCCCCGACACTCCATATTCGGGTACGGCCGCCCACGTAATCGTGAACTTCGTGGCTTCGCTCTTGACGTTGACCCCACCCGACGCGTCGGGGTTCAGGTCCATGTAGTAGCCGGCGATCTTGTCCGTCGGGCTGTAGAAGTCGGCGGGGTCGAAGTAGCCGGAGGGATTGGGCGGCAAGCCGAAGGAGATGATCCCGTTGCCGCTCACGTAGACCTCGGTCCAATTGTCACCGCCGTACGGAAACGCGAAGTCGAGCCCGACCAGTTCGGCGCCGTCGTCGCCGGTGAAGACCTCGGTGCCGAGCACGCCGTCGTAGCTGAAGACCGGGTTGGTGATGTTGTACACGCCCCCGCCGGCGGGCGCGAACTGGTAGGTGCGGAAGTCGGTGTCGAAGGCGTTGGTCCCGCTGAACGTCATGCTGCCGTCGTCTTGAATGATCCACACGTCGTCGTAGACGTAGTCGAGACCGCCCTGCACCACCCGCTTCCCCGCCGCGACGTCCTTCTGGATGCGCTCGTCGAGGGCACCCCGCCACGCGTGCTCGGCCTGGTTGCCCTTGTAGGTCCCGCAGTCGAATTCGGTCTCGCCCAGCAGATTGACGCGGCCCGGCTCTCCGTGCGACGTCGAGGATCGGCCGGGGTGCCGGGCCGCGTGCCCAGGCATCGCCGCGACGACGAGAAGCAGCGACGCCGTGAACCCGATGTACCGGTAGGAAGTCCTCATGGTCGTCACCACACCTACTTGAGCAGAACCATCTTCCGCGTCCGGACCACGCCGCCCGTCTCCAGACGATAGAAGTAGACGCCGCTCGCCAGCACCTTGCCGCGCTCGTCGCGCCCGTCGAACGATTCCGCGTGCTCGCCCACGGGACGGGTCCCGTTCACCAAGGTCCGCACGCGGCGGCCGGTCGCGTCGAACACGACCAGTTGCACCGCTCCCGCCGTCCCCAGGTTGAAGCGAATCGTGGTCGACGGGTTGAACGGATTCGGGTGGTTGGCGAACAATTCGGTCGTCACCGGCGCCCGGCCGGCTGGAGTGGTCTGGTCGACCATCAGCTCGACGTCGATGCACGTCGTGGTGCCGTAGGTCATCGTGACTTCGAGCGTGTCGGGCTCGTAGCCCGTTGCCGTGAACACGATGGTCGCGTCCTCGGCCGGACCCGATGACGCGTCCGCCTGATAACGGAACGTGTAGCGCGCGTCGTCGGGGACCTCTTGATTGAACGAGCGCTCCAGCGAGCGCGCCGTGAACGCGGGAATGAGATCACCCGTCCAGCGCTCCCGCACGTTGCCGCAGATCACGGCGACGGGATAGTTGGCCGTGATGCTCGTATTGCACGTCAGGCGGCCGTCGCACGAACGCTCGAAGTACTCCTCCCAGGCGCTGCGAAAGCCCGCGATCTTGTCCAACTCGGCTTGCGTGGGCGACGTCCCGGCCTGGACCAGAAAGATGAAGGCTTGGCGCAGGTCCTTGTTCTCGTTGGGCTCGGTGGGCGTGCGCAGTCCATTGGCCGCGATGATGTCCTCGACGGTGACCGGCGTCAGCGTCCCCGACGCGGTCGCGAATTGGAGGGGCGTTCCCACCGACCGGTTGCCGACCAGATTGTTGGACGGCGAGGATATATAGAAGAAATCCTTCACTTCGTCGGGCGTGCGCAGTCCGAACGTGTACTCGTCCACCTGCGAGAAGAAGTCGAT
>JAKEHA010000242.1 GCA_022615275.1 Candidatus Latescibacterota bacterium | reverse complement strand
TCGAGAGCGGGAATAGCTCAGTGGTAGAGCACAACCTTGCCAAGGTTGGGGTCGCGGGTTCGAACCCCGTTTCCCGCTCCATTCTTTCTTGATCCCCAGTGCGTCGGCATCGGGCAACCGTCGCCCGTTCGAGCGCTCTTTCCGGGTGGCGGCATAGCCAAGTGGTAAGGCGACGGTCTGCAAAACCGTTACTCCCCGGTTCGAATCCGGGTGCCGCCTCCACCTTCCCATCGCGTTAGCACGAAGGCGACGAAGAGCCCGCCGCGGTCGCGACGGGCCCTTCGTGTAAATCTAGTGGATGTGTCGGCTAACGACTAACGGTACAGCGCTTTGACGCCACCCCAGGTGCGCTGCTCGACCGGCACGTTGCCGCAGTGCCCCGGGCCCGTGATACCGTTGTTGTAGTCGTCCAGGGTCTGCGTGAGGCTGCTCGTCACGCTCGGGTGGAGGTACCCCCCGCCGATCGGGGGAACGACCAGCGCGCCGATCATCGCATCCGCCGAGGCGATGGCGGCTGCCGCGGCCGTCGGATCCGCGCCGTTGTCGATGTTGAGTTTGGCCGCGATCAACTGGTGCGCCAGGCTAACCAGTCCGTTTCCGGCCACCTCCTGCTCCAGAATCGCGTCGGACTCTGCGGCCGTGTAGACGACCGAGCCCAGCGTCACCGACAGGGACGGCCACAGCTCTTCGTGGTTCTTCCAATAGCCTTGTGTGTACGTGCAGTTGGTGCTCGCCGTGGTGGTGCCGCTGACGGTGACGCTCAGGTTGCTGGCAGCGTTGCCGTTTTCGTCCAGACCGAAGGCCGTGAAGTAATACTGCTCGCCGTACGAGAGCTCGTCGATAGTTCCCGACACACCCGTCTCCTGCATGAGGTCGCCGATCTCGACGACGATCGACTGATTGGGCGCGAGCTTGAAGGTCGTGAACTGGCCGCCGAAGGTGTTCAGCGTCGGTGCGCCCGTGAATTCGGCGGCACCCATTTCCGCGGTAACGTCGCTCGGCCACACCCCGCCGTTGGACAGATACGTGCTGCGGTCCATCCACCAGATTGCGAAACCATTGGGGAGCCCGCTGGGTCCCGCGGTGATGGTGATGGCTTGCTTCGCGTGGCCGGACACGCCTACTCCGATGCTGGGGTCATCGACCGCGGCGAGCGCGGGCAACGCGAGCAAGGCCGCCAGCGCCGCAAGAGCGCCCGCAATTCGATAACGTTTGGACATCTGATTCCTCCATAAAGGGTTCACATGCACTTCGCGGTGTGGAGGTTCTCCCGCAAAACGCGCCCTCCGACGCCGAGGCCCGCCTCGTTGTAAGGTATCGCTAAAGGGCCCTTGCCTGCCGGTATTGTACCACGCGACCGGGCACATCCACACGGGCAATCTTGCGGGTGATCCCAGCTCGACGGCTCCAAAGGAACGGGCCCCCGCGCCGCACGCGGGGGCCCGTCTTTTCACGGGAACTCGACCGAAAAACTACCGGTAGAGAACCTTGACCTGTCCCCAGGTCTTGTTGTCGGTCGGGACGGTCATGCACTCCGGCCCCTTGAGCTCGTGCGGGTTGGTGCATCCTGGGTCGAATGAGGCCGCCCGCAGGTGGGCCTGGAACATCCCGCCATCGTCACGAATCACGAACATGCCGCTGTTGCTCTCACCCGGCTCCGTGCAGTAGAAGATCGGGAACGTGCATACGGCGTCGGTCGGCATCGTGTAATTGAACTCGTACACGCCGACCCCCACGTTGGTGGCGACGATGTCGGTGTTGCCGTGGGTCGTACTGTTCACGCGCACATTGATCGTGGGATCCGTTCCGCCGTTGCCGCATTCCACGGCGTGACTGATCGTGAGCGTATACGTCTCGCCGGGCTCGACGTCCCACGCCTGCACGGCGGGGCCGGTCGGACCGGAGACGCAACCGCTCCCGACGGCGACGACGTTGATCAGTCTGGCATTGGCGTGGGAAAGAACAGGAGCGGCCACGAGCACGAGGCTCGCGACCACCAGTAGATAGCGCTTACACATTTTGCCTCCAGAACTCCCGCGGGTCGCGGAGGCTGCTTTCCGCGCATCGGGATACGTGATACGTTATCCGCGGTTGTCCTTCGACCTGCCCTTCAAATCGAAGAACATGAGCCGTCGATTCAGCTCTGCGTGCGGGGGCTCCCGCGCAACACACGTCACCCACACCGGCTCCACCTCGGCCGCCGCCGAGTGGGATACCAATGAATTGCAGAGAGTATACTCCTGTTTGTGCATCCGTGTAAAGAAATAGTTAGCGGAGCGTTGGTATCGTATGGTGTCGCGATCATGATCACCCAAGTCGTGGGCGGGGGCCCGGCCGGGCTCTACTTCGCCATTCAGATGAGGCTCCGCGATCCCGCCCACCACGTCACCGTGGTCGAACGGAACCGCCGGGGGAGCACCTTCGGGTGGGGCGTCGTGTTCTCGGACGGCACGCTGGACCGGCTGCGCTTGGCCGACGCCGTCACATATTCCCGCATCACCGACCGCTTCGTGCATTGGGACGACATCGATGTCCACTATCGGGGAACCGTGATACGCAGCGGGGGCCACGGCTTCTGCGGCATCTCCCGCCAGGCGCTGATCGACATCCTGGCCGAGCGCGCGGGGGAGCTGGGGGTCGACCTGCGCTTCGAGAACGAGGTCGCCGACGAGGGTGCTCTTGAGGGCGCCGATCTGGTGGTCGCCGCGGACGGCGCCAACAGTGCGATCCGCAAGCGCCACGCGGACCGCTTTCGCCCCGACATCGACGTGCGCCGCTGCCGCTACGTGTGGCTCGGGACCAAGAAGCCTTTCGAGGCGTTCACCTTCTATTTCGAGGAACGCCCGTCCGGCTGGTACCAGGCGCACTGCTATCCCTTTGGAGAGGGGTGGAGCACCTTCATCGTCGAATGCACCGAAGCGACCTGGCGCGCCGACGGGCTCGACCGCGCTTCGAAAGAAGAGAGCGTCGCGTTCTGCGAGCGGCTCTTCGCACGCCACTTGGGTGAACACCAACTGATCTCCAACGCCGAGCACCTGCGCGGCTCCGCGGCGTGGCTCAATTTCCCGCGCGTCAACTGCGAGTCGTGGCACACGGGCCACCTCGTGCTGTTGGGCGACGCGGCCGCGACGGCCCACTTCTCGGTGGGCTCGGGCACCAAGCTCGCGATGGAGAGTGCCATCTCGCTCGCGGAACATCTCCACGAAGGCGGCGACCTGGACGCGCGGCTCTCCGCGTACGAGCGCGAACGGCGCGTCGAAGTGCTGCGCCTGCAAAACGCGGCCCGCAACAGCACCGAGTGGTTCGAGCAAGTGGCACTCAAGGCCAACCTGGAACCCGAACAGTTCAATTACAGCCTGGTGACGCGGAGCCAGCGCGTGAGCCACGAGAATCTGCGCGCGCGCGACCCGAAATACCTCGCGTCGTTCGAGCGCTGGCTGTGCGCGCGTGCCACGAACGGCGCGCGCACGGACGCGGTGCCGCCCATGTTTTTGCCCTTACGATTGCGCGAGATGGTGCTCGCGAACCGCGTCGCCTGCTCGCCCATGGCGATGTACAGCGCGCAGGACGGCACGGTGACCGACTTCCATTTCGTCCACTTCGGCGAGCGCGCGCTGGGTGGGGCGGGCCTATTGTTCACCGAGATGACGTGCCCCTCACCGGAGGCGCGCATCACCCCGGGGTGCGCGGGCCTGTGGAGCGACGCGCAGGCCGGCGCGTGGAAGCGCATCGTCGACTTCGTGCACGCGAACAGCGACGCCAAGTTCGCGCTGCAGCTCGGTCACTCCGGCCGCAAGGGATCCACGAAAGAGCCCTGGCTCGCCGACGGCCGCGACGACGCCGCGCTGGACGCGGGCAACTGGGCGCTCTTGGCACCGTCGCCGCTCCCGTGGGGAGCGCGCAGCCAAACCCCGGTCGAGATGACGCGCCCCGACATGGATCGCATCCGCGACGAGTTCGTCACCGCCACCCGCCGCGGCATCGATGCCGGCTTCGACGCGCTCGAGCTGCACTGCGCGCACGGATATCTTTTCTCGAGCTTCATCTCGCCCGTCACCAATGTGCGGCGCGATGCGTACGGTGGAAATCTCTCGAACCGCCTTCGCTATCCCATAGAAGTCTTCGAGGCGATGCGCGCCGTCTGGCCCGTCGGGCGCCCGTTCGGTGTGCGCGTCTCCGCCACCGACTGGGTCGAGGGCGGCATCTTGATCGAAGACTCGGTGGAGATCGCGCGCGCGTTCCGGGCCGCGGGCGCCGACTTCATCGACGTCTCGTCGGGGCAGGTCACACCCGATCAAAAGCCGGTCTACGGGCGTATGTTCCAGGTCCCCTTCGCCGAGCGCATCCGGTTGGGGCTGGGAATGGCGACCCTCGCGGTGGGGAACATCTACGAGCCCGACCACGTCAACAGCATCGTCGCGGCGGGGCGCGCGGATCTGTGCTTGCTCGCGCGGCCCCACCTGTGGGATCCCTACTGGACGCTGCGCGCGGCGGCGCAACTCGGCTACGAGGGCGTGCGCTGGCCCGTGCAGTACCTGTCGGGGCGCCGGCAGATCGAGACTCTCATGCAGCGCGCGCGGCAGTCGCCCGCGGGACCCATATGACGAAACACGTGCGAGACACCTCCGTGCTACGCGATCGCCACGCGATCGTCACCGGCGCCGGCAGCGGCATCGGGTCGGCGGTCGCGCGCGAGCTCGCGCGGTTGGGTGCGCACACGACACTCATCGGCCGTCGCATCGAGCCGCTCAACGCGCTGCGCCGCGAGCTGGAGTCGACCGCACCGGGCCGCCCACTCGCGCGTGTCGCCGACGTCACCGACGCCGACTTGGTGGCGCGCGTGATCAGCGACGCGTGCGCGATACAAGGCGATCCTCTCGTACTCGTCAACAACGCCGGCGCGGCCATGTCGAGCCCGTTCCTGGAGACCGACGTCGCGGCCTGGCAGGCCATGCTCGACGCCAACCTGATGGGTGCGGTATTCTGCCTGCGCGCGGCACTCCCCTTGATGCGCGCGAAAGGCGAGGGACGCGTGATCAACATGGCCAGCACCGCGGGCGTCGAAGGCTACCCGTACGTGTCCGCGTACACGGCCGCCAAGCACGCGCTGGTGGGATTGACGCGCGCTCTCTCGAAGGAGTTCGCGCGCGACCACGTCGCGGTCAACGCACTGTGTCCGGGCTACACGGACACCGAGATGCTGGGAGTCGCCGCGCGCAACGCCTCGGAGCGCACGGGGCGCACCGAGGCCGAGGTGCGGGCCAAGTACGCGGCCCAGAACGCGGGCGGGCGCTTGATACGGCCCGAGGAAGTGGCCGCGGTCGCCGTCTGGTTGTGTTTGCCCGCGCAGGCCGGTGTTACCGGGCGAGCCATCGTCATCGACGGGGTGAACGACCCCTTCGCGTCGGCGTGATCTCGCCGCAATAGAAAGACGAATCGTTGAACCCGAGCACCTTCGCACCGTCTCACTTTCGCTGGGCATTCAGCGATGCCGTGGCGACGATCACCCTCGATCGCCCGGCCAAGAAGAACGCTCTCACCTTCGAGTCGTACGCCGAGCTGCGCGACACCTTTCGTGCGCTCGTGTCCACACCCGCGGTGAAGGCGGTCTTGTTCACGGGCGCGGGCGACAATTTCTGCTCGGGCGGCGACGTCCACGAGATCATCGGGCCGCTGGTGTCCATGAACGACCGCGAGCTGCAGGCCTTCACCCAGATGACGGGTGACCTCGTGATCGCGATGATCTCGTGCCCGCAGGTGGTTATCGCCGCCGTCGACGGCGTGTGCGTGGGTGCGGGAGCGGCGGTCGCGATGGCCTCCGACCTGCGCCTGGGAACCGCGCGCAGCCGGGTGGCGTTCCTGTTCGTGCGTGTGGGACTGGCCGGCTGCGACATGGGTGCGTGCGCCATGCTCCCGCGCATCGTCGGTCACGGCCGCGCCGCGGATCTCCTTTATAGCGGGCGTGCGATGTCCGGTGAAGAAGCTCACCGAGTCGGATTCTTCAATCGAATGTGTGAGCCGGGCGCGCTGGCGTCCGAGGCGCGCGCTTTGGCTGGCGAATTGGCGTCGGGTCCGACCGCCGCGCACGCGGTGACCAAACGCATGCTGGTCGAAGAATGGAGCATGGCGCTCGTGCCTGCCATCGAAAGCGAGGCGCGCGCGCAAGCCGCCTTGATGAAGAGCCAGGACTTCAAGCGCGCGTACGACGCCTTCGTCAAGAAGGAGACCCCGCGCTTCGAGGGAAACTGATGGCGACCTGCGCCCATCTGGAGTGGCCGTTCTTCGAGGATCGCCACCGGGCGCTCGCGGAGGCGGCGGAGCGCTGGGCGCAGTCGCGCCTTGCGCAAGCCGGGCACCCGGACGACCTCGACCGCGAGTGCCGGAGACTGGCGGCGATATTCGGAGAGGCCGGTTTCCTTGCGCACACCGCACCCCGCGACGGCGCCATCGACGTGCGCTCGCTCTGCATCTGCCGCGAGACGTTCGCGCAGTACTCGGGGCTGGCCGAGTTCGTGTTCGCGATGCAAGGCCTCGGGAGCGGGCCCATCTCCCTGTTTGGATCCGACCCACTGCGCGCGGAATATCTCCCGCGCGTCGCCGCGGGGAAGGCGATCGCCGCCTTCGCGATCAGCGAGCGCGAGGCCGGCTCGGACGTGGGTGCGATCGCCACCAGCGCGCGCGTGGACGGATCCCACGTCGTCATCGACGGCGAGAAGGCCTGGATCTCGAACGCGGGCATCGCCGACTTCTACGTCGTGTTCGCGCGCACGGGAGAGGGCGGCGGCAAAGGGCTTTCGGCGTTCGTGGTGGACGCGGGAACACCCGGCCTCACGGTGAGCGAGCGCGTCGACGTGTCGGCGCCGCATCCCTTGGGGATGCTTCGCTTCGAAAATTGCCGCGTTCCCGTCTCGAAGCGCGTCGGCGAAGCCGGCAGGGGGATGGCGGTGGCGCTGGGGACGCTGGACGTGTTTCGCGCCACCGTGGGTGCCGCGGCACTCGGATTCGCGCGTCGCGCATTGGCCGAAGCCCTCGCGCACGCGTCGTCGCGACGTGCGTTCGGCACCACACTCTCGGAGTTTCAGCTCGTGCGCGCGAAGCTCGCCGACATGGCCACCGCGATCGACGCGGCGGCGCTCCTGGTGTACCGCGCGGCCTGGACCAAGGACGCGCAGAAGCGACGCGTGACGCGCGAGGCGGCCATGGCCAAGGCGTTCGCGACCGAAGCCGCGCAGCGCGTGATCGACGACGCGGTGCAGATCATGGGGGCGCTCGGCGTGGTGGCCGGGTCGACCGTGGAGACGTTGTACCGCGAGATTCGCCCGTTGCGAATCTACGAAGGCGCCACCGACATCCAGCGCCTCGTGATCGCGCGCTCGCTGCTCGAGGAGGACGCATGATGCGCATCTTGAAACCGCGCGGCGGACGACGTCCCAGCGGCTACAGCGACGGGATCGAGGCGCGCGGGCGGTTACTCGTCGTCGCGGGCCAGATCGGCACCACACCCGATGGCACGCTCGCGGGCGTGGACATGGTGTCGCAGACCGCGCAGGCGCTGCGCAACATCGTCGCCATCCTGGCGGCGGGCGATGCCGCGCCGGCGCACGTCGTCCGCATGACCTGGTACGTCACCGATATGGACGAGTACCGGCGCGAGCGCGCGAAGCTGGGGGATGCCTACCGCGCCGCGATGGGCGCTCACTATCCCGCGATGACGCTGGTCGCGGTCACGGCACTGGTCGATCCCGGCGCGCGCGTCGAGATCGAAGCCACCGCCGTGGTTCCCGACGACGCGGGCGCGTAACCGCGAGAGGCGCACGATGAGCGCGCGACCGACCTTTCCCGAAGACTTCAATCTTGCGGATTACTTTCTCTTCGATCGCTTGCGCGAGGGGCGTGGTTCGCACCCCGCGATCCGCTTCGGCGCGCGCGCGTACACCTACTACGACGTAGCTGCACGCGCACGCGCGCTCGCGAGCTATCTGGGCGCGATCGGTATGGCGCCGGAAGCGCGTGTCTATATCGTATTGCCGGACGTACCCCCTTTCGCGTGGGCCTTTTTCGCCACGCTGGCGCGTGGCGGTGTCGTGGCCATGGGCAACCCCGCCGCGCCGCGCGACGACTTGGCCTACGTCGTCGACTACACCCGCACGGCGGTGCTGGTCACGTTGCCCTCGGTGGCCGCCGATCTGGCTCCGGCATTGCACGCGAGCCCGCACCTCGCGGGCGTGCTCCTGGTGCCCGATGTGGCCACCGGCGAAGACCCGGAAGGGCCGTGCGAGATTCCGGCCGTGCTCCGCGGCGCGCGCTTCCGTGTCGATTCGCTCTTTGACGCGGTCGCAGCCGGCCGCTGCGACGCGCGCGAGCTTCCGCACGTGCGCCGCGACGACCCCGCGATCTGGTTGTTCACGTCGGGTTCGACCGGCCGTCCCAAGGCGGCGACGCACACCCACCGCGATTTCGCGTACAACACGGAGGTGTACGCCAAGCGCACGGTCGGCTACCGCGCCGACGACGTCACCGTGAGCGTGCCGCGCCTGTTCTTCGGGTACGCGACCGGCACCAACCTGATGTTTCCGTTCGCGGTCGGCGCCACCGCCGCCTTTTTTTCCGAGCGCGCCACGCCGGAGGCCCTCGCCGGCGCCATCGCTATGTATCACCCCACCGTCGTCACCAACGTGCCCACCATGATGTCGAAGCTCCTCGACCACGACGACGCGCTGCGCGCGCGTGGGGAGAAGGGGCTCGACTTCAGCTGCATCCGATTCCATCTCTCCGCGGGCGAAGCGCTCCCGCCGCCCTTGCTGGAACGATTCGCCGCCCGCTTTCACAACGACGTCTACGACGGCATCGGGTCGGCCGAGATGTTCCACATCTACGCCTCCAACCGGCCCGGCGACGTCAAGCCGGGGTCGCTGGGGCGCGCGGTCGACGGCTACGAGATCCGCATCCTGCCCACCGACGCGATGGAGGCCGGCGCCCCGGATGTGCCGCGCGGCGAGGTGGGGGTCATGTGGGTGCGCGGCGACAGTGTGGCGATGTGCTACCACGGCGACCGCGACAAGAGCTGGGAGACCTTCCACGGGCCGTGG
The DNA here is from genome assembly GCA_022615275.1 of Candidatus Latescibacterota bacterium. GTDB lineage: Bacteria > Krumholzibacteriota > Krumholzibacteriia > WVZY01 > JAKEHA01 > JAKEHA01. The sequence continues at coordinate 17,991 of JAKEHA010000242.1, read as the reverse complement.
TGCCGCACCGGCGATCTTTTCCGCATGGACGACGAGGGCTACCTCTGGTTCTGCGGCCGCGCCGACAGCTTGTTCAAAGTGGGCGGCGTATTCGTCGCACCGCTGGAGATCGAAGAGTGCCTGATGGAGCACGACGCCGTCGCTCTGGCGGCCGTGATTCCGGCCGAAGAGGCGGGGCTCGTCAAGCCGAAGGCGTTCGTGTCGCTGCGCGACGGAGTCACAGCGACCGACGCGTCGGCGCGCGAGAAGCTGTGCCATGCGTTGCAGGAGCACGTCAAGGCGCGCCTCTCGAAGCACAAGTATCCGCGCTGGGTCGTGTTCGTCGACGATCTGCCCAAGAACGACCGCGGCAAGATCGACCGCAAGCTATTGATCGACCGCGAGCGCGCGGGGGAGAATCCGTGGCGGTGACGCACGCGTTCGTGGCCCGCCTGACCACCGACGAGCTGCGCGCGATCGTCGAGGGCCCGCGCCCGCTCGCGATCCTGGTGCCGGTGGGCGCCATCGAGCCGCACGGACCGCATCTCCCCTTGGACACCGACCTCGTCATCTCGCGCGCGGCCAGCGCGCGTGCGGCTCGCTTGCTTTCTGCGCGCGGCCTGGTGGCGCTGGTTGCCCCCGACGTGCCGTACGGGGTCACTGATTTCGCAGCCGGTTTTGCCGGCGCCGTGAGCGTCCCGGCCGCCGCCGTCTGCGCGTATCTGCGCGCAGTAGTGGACGCGTGGCTGGCGACGGGTGCCGCCCACGTGTGCCTGGTCAACAACCACCTCGAGCCCGCGCACGATACCGCCGTGCGCGCCGCGATCGCGGGACTCCCGCCCAAACGAGCCTCGGTCGCGAGCCCGCTGACGCGCCGCTGGGCGCGGACACTCTCGGACGAATTCAAGCGCGGCGCGTGCCACGCGGGTGAGTATGAGACCTCGATCGTGCAGGCGGCGGACGCGGATTCGGTGCGCGAGTCGATTCGCCACACGCTCCCGGAGGTGGACGTGAGCCTCTCGGACGCCATCGCGCGCGGTGTGGAGCGTTTCGCCGACATGGGGCTCGCGCGAAGTTATGCGGGGTCACCTGCGCGCGCCACACCGGCGCACGGTGAAGAAATGCTCACGCGACTGGCCGCGATGATCGTCGGCGAAGTGACCGAAGCGATGGGGTAGCTTGCGAACGAAACGCGCCGCCCGCGGGGCGGCGCTCAAGCGACTTCGCCGCGCGAGAGTTCCGATAGGCGCAGGTGCGAGCGCCACGCGTAGTACAGGCCCGTCAGCGTGATGGGGAAGAACTGGGTGGCGTGGTAGACGGTGGAAAAGGCGAGCGCCTGCCCGCGCTCCGCGTCGTAGAGCCCCAAGCCCAGGACGCACGCGTACTGGATCGTTCCCACGAAGGCCGGCGCCGACGGGATCATCGATCCGAGCGAGACCAGCACGATCAGGAACACGCTGGCCAGAAACGGCAGCGTTAGATTCATCGCCAGCACGCAGAAGTAGACCCCGAGCACCGCGAATCCCCACACCGCCACCGACAGCAGCGTGATCGGCAAGGCCGCGTGCGGTTTGGTGACGACGCCGAGGCCGTCGATGAAGGCGTCGGCGGAGGTGTGCACGCGACGCTGGGTCGCGGTGGGTAGTGCCCGCACCGCGCGCGCGAGCAGCGCGCGGAAGCGGCGCCGCCAGCGCACCATCGCGAACAGCAGCACGAACAGAGCGACGTTGAACACGATGAGGATCTCCGTGCTGCGCCCGAGCCAGCCGGGCGCCGAGATCCGCACCGAGCAGTACCAGATGAGGATGATCAGGGCGAAGACGTCGACGACGCGCTCGTAGACGATGGTCGCGAACGACGCCGACTTGCTCACCCGCTCCGTACGCCCGATGGCGATGGCGCGGACGAATTCGCCCAGTCGCGCGGGCAGCAGATTGTTGACCATGAAGGCGATCGCGGTCGCCGACCACAGCGGGCCGACGCGACAGTCCTTGATGGGCGACATCATGAACTTCCAACGCACCGAGCGCGAGAAGTGTCCGAGCATGGTGCAAACGATCGCGGGCAGGAGGAATTCGTAGCGGGCCTGGACGATGGCGGTCCGGAACGAACCCCAGTCGATCCCGCGCATCGACAGGTACAGGAAGAGCGCGCTGACCGCGACGCCCAATAGCAGCTTACGCTTCATCGCGTGCATGGACTAGATCGCGCGGGCGCGTGCGCCGGGTGGGATGGACCAGCGTCGCGCGACGGCCGCCGGAGGAACCACGTGCTCGGGCGCAACGAAACGCTCGTACCAGAGCTGGAAACAGAACAGCCCCCAGATGGGGAAGCTGTGGTCGGCGTGCCGCGCGGCGTGCTCGTCGAGGAGGCGGCGTACCCCGTCGGGGCGGAAGAACCCGGCCGCGGCGACGCGATCGGGTGCCAGCACCTCGCGCGCGCGCGTACCGAATTCGCCGTGGAGCCACGCGCCTACCGGGACGTTGAAGCCCGCCTTCTTGCGGTGCAGGATCGACGCGGGCAAAAGCGGCGCGAGCGCCTTCTTCAGGATGTACTTTTGCTTGCGCCCCTTGAACTTCACGTCCGAGGGAATGCGGGCCGCCAACTCCACCATCTGGTGGTCGAGAAACGGCCCGCGCGCCTCGAGCGCGTGGGCCATCGACATGCGGTCGACCTTGGTGAGCATGTCGGCCGGGAGGTAGAAGCGCGTGTCGGCGTAGAGCATGCGCGAGAGCGGGTCGTCGGTTCCGGAGCGCTCGAAGTGCTCGCGGTAGAGATCCGCGGTCGGGCGCGCGTGCGCGAGCCGCTCGCGAAACGCGTCGCTATAGAGGTCGCGCTTGGCGTCCTCGGAGAGAATCGCGCGCCACCAGAAGTGCGCCTCTTCGGCACCGAGCTCCGCGCCCGACACGAAACGCTTGGCGCGAAAGTCGAAGCTGACTTTGGCGCTCGATACCGGCAGCGCCTCGACCACGCGGCGCACCAGGTGGCGGCGAATCGGGGCCGGGACCCGGCGGTACAGCTCGCGCACGAAGTAGGCGTTGTAGGTCGGATAGCCGGCGAAGGCTTCGTCGCCGCCGTCGCCGGTCAGCACCATGGTCACGTGCTCACGCGCGAAGGCGCTGACCAGGTAGACCGGAATCATGGACGAATCCGCCAGCGGATCGTCGGCGTACCACACCAGCTCGTCCACGAGGTCGACCCAGTCGGATTGCGCGACGCGCGAGCGGTGCTCGGTACGATACAGGCGCGCCACGCGCTCCGCGTGCTCACCCTCGCTGAATGACGCCTCCTCGAAATCGATCGAGAAGGTGCGCACGGGGTCGGGGAGATTGCGCGCCATCATCGCGACCACCGCGCTCGAGTCGACGCCGCCGCTCAAAAAGGCGCCGAACGGGACGTCGCTCACCAGGCGAATGCGCGTCGCCTCTTCGAGCTTGTCGCGCACGCGGCGCGCCCACTCGTCCTCGGACACGCCGTGCTCGGGCTGGAAGCGGAGGTCCCAGTACGGGCGGGTGCGAACGCCTCCGGCATCGCACACCAGCATCTCGCCGGGAGCGAGTTGGCGCACGCCGCGCATCATCGAAAGCGGCGCGGGCACATAGTTGAGCGAGAGGTAATGGTGGAGCGCGTCGGGGTCGACCTCGCGGCGCACCGTCGGGTGACGCAGGAGTGCTTTGACCTCGCTCCCGAAGACCAGCGTTTTACCGGCGTCGCTGAAATAGAGCGGTTTGACACCCAGGCGGTCGCGCACGAGGAGGAGCCGGCGACGCTTGGCGTCCCACAACGCGATCGCGAACATGCCGCGCAGGTGCACGGGCAGATCCAGCTCCACGTCCTCGTAGAGGTGCACGAGAGGCTCGATGTCGCCGCTGGTGGTGAAGCGGTGGCCGCGCGCGGCCAGAGCGGCGCGCAGGCCCCTGAAGTTGTAGATCTCGCCGTTGCAGACCAGGGCGAGCGAGCGGTCCTCGTTGAAGATCGGCTGCTGGCCGGTGCCGAGGTCGATGATGGAGAGGCGGCGCATCCCGATACCCACGGGACCGTCCACGAACTGTCCGCTGTCGTCGGGACCGCGATGCGTGATCATGTCCGACATCGCGGTCAGGACCGCGGGGTCTGCATCGCTGCGGCCGTCGTAGTGAAAAATGCCGCAAATGCCGCACATCTCAGGAGTGCTCCGAGTAGCGCCGCTCGCGACGCATGGACGCGACCTGGTCGGCCAGGAGCCCGAAGAAGAAGATGACGACCGACGACACCAGCATGAACATCGCGCCGATCGAGAGCCCGCGCCCGAGGCGGATGTAGTGCACGCCCCAGACCAGGCCGAACAGGAAGAAGACGCCGCTGACGGGCCCGAACACGCGGAAGGGATCGAGCAGTGTCGTCAAGCGGACGATCAGGAGCGCGGTGTCGATCCCGTCCTTGATGGGCCGCACCGTGCTCGTGCCGATGCGCTTCTTGACGGTCACCGGGACGAAGCGAACGTCGTGTCCTTCCTTCAAGAGGACCAGCGTGGTGGTGGTCGAGGCCGAGAACCCGTTCGGGAGCAGGTGCAGGTAGTCGAGGAGCAAGTCGCGGCGCAGCGCGCGCAGCCCGCAGTTGAGGTCCGGGATCTTCGTGCGCGCAAGGTAGTTCGCCAGCCACCCCAGCATCTTCTTGCCGCCGCGCCGGGAAAAAGGCGCGTACGACGACGAGGTGCGCGCGCCCAGGGCGGCGTCGTGGTCGGAGAGTTCGGCGACCAGGCGCGGAATGTCGGTGGGCTCGAACTGATTGTCGGCGTCGTAGAACACGACGATGTCGCCCTTGGCCGCCAGCACGCCCGACTTGAGCGAAGCTCCGTAGCCGCGGTTACGCCGGTGCGTCACCACGCGGGCGCCGCGCGCGCGCGCCTCTTCGCCCGTGCGATCGCGCGACCCGTCGTCGACCACGACTACTTCCCAGCGCGCGGGGTGCGCGTCGAGGACGGGCTGCACCGCTTCCAGGGTGCGCCCAATGGCCGCTTCTTCGTTGAATGCGGGGATCACCAGCGAAAGGTCGACGGTGCCTTGCTCGCTCCTCACGGGCCACTCCTTGCTCTGCATGCGTCGCGGTCGACACGCGCGAGCGCGATCTCGCCGTCGTCATAGACGGTCTGGAAAAGGTCCGGGTGGTTCGCAACCGCGCGGCCGGCGTGCTCGGGCCGCACCACGACGAACAGCGGTTCTTCGATCGATGCCAGCGACCGCAGGGCGGCCGCGTCGACCTCGGTGCTCCGATAGAGTGCCTCGACCACGTGGTAGCGTCGAGTCATTTCCGCCCGGGGATAGCCCCATTGCTCCGCATAGGCCATGTTGCCCCAGAAATAGCGCCGCGGCCCCGTCACCAGCAGGGGAACACGATCCTGGTCGTCGATGAACACGGCCTCGCGCGCGGTGTTCTCTCGCACCCACGCGGACAACCTCGCCTCGGCGGGTGTTACTTGCACCGCGTCCGGGGTGGCGAAGCAGCTGGCGAAGGTGAGGACGTTGAGGGGCGCGAAGAAAAGCAGGATCCAGGCCGCCATGGCCGTCCAGCGCGCCCGTCCTGTTCGCGCGAGCACGGAATCGGCGATCGCGAAACCGGCCACGATCGCGAAGGGGACGAAGACGAAGTATCCCAGCTTGTCGTAGGTGTTCGGACCCGGAAGGTGAATCGAAAAACAGAACGCGGTCACCAGTGCCGCCGAAAGCGCAAGGAAGCGGGTTGCGACCGAGCGGTCCGACCAAAACCATCGCGCGCGCGACGCCACCACGATGACGAACGCGCTGGAGATGAGTATTCCCGCGGTCTTCCGAAAACCGAAGTTGATGGGGAAGACGTGCTCGCGCTCCTTGGCGTGCATGACGTGATACAGGTACGGGGTCATGGCCAGAAAGCACAGCACGGATACCGCCACCAGCACGACACCGGCGCGAGTCCGGTACCCGTCGACGCGCGCGCGCGTGAGGTGCAGCAGCACCGCGCCGCCCACCGCGCCCACCAGGAAGACGAATCCCACCAGGCTGTGAAAGCCCAGCATGCCCACGAGCGAGAACGCGAAGAGTGCAAGCCCGTAGCGCCGGCCGCTATGGAGATAGTCGACGGCACCCGCCCAGGCGCTGATCAAGAACACGAGCGCCATGCCGAACGCGGTGGCGACCATGAACTTGTCGAGGAAGAACTCCTGGTTGAAGTAGATGTTCGTGAATCCCAACACCGTGTTGTATTCGAAGGGAGTCAGCGTGAAGGTCCGCGCGACCTCTCCCATCCCGCGCACGTCACCGATGAAGGACTTGACCAGTTTGACCGGCAGGAAGATCCAGAACGCCGCGTTGAACCCGAACACAAGGGTAGCCATGGCGGCGAAACGATGCGGGAAGTGCGGGTGCAGCACGGCGCCGAACTGGTACCCGGCGAGCACCAACGCGATGGTCGCGTGCGCGTTGACGAAAGCCATGATCCAAAACGAATCCACGCGCAGCGCGTCCGAGAGACCGACCAGCAGCACGTGATAGAACCACATGTACTGGAGCGGCATGCCGACGAAATAGGGGTCCTCGGGCGGCAGCCCGTAATCGCGAATCTGGGCCGTGACGGCGGCGTGGAACCACGCGTCGGATCGGATACGCCACCACTCCCGGGTGAAGGGCAGCGTGGAAATCAGCACCAGCAGTCCCAGCGTGAACAGGAGGAGGACGACGGTCTCGCGGCGGGTCGGGAGCTCCGCGCGCGGGCGTCGGACCAACGCGGCGGCGACGCAAAGCGCGGCGGAAAGCGCGGCGGCGGCCTGCCACGCATTCGCCGCCGAACCGCCCGCCGAGAGCACCGCGATCCCGATCACGGTCATGAGGACCGGGGAGGCGATGAGTCCGGCCAGGGCGAGCTCGAAAACGCTTTGGCGACCGCGGTCGAGGAGCCGGAAACAACACGCCCCGGGAAGCGCGAGCAGGAGGACCCAAATCGACAGGCCGCGGAGCGCGTGCAGGAGGGGAGTCGTCGTGGGCAGCAGGAACGCGACGGCGAACACGCCGAAGAGGGCCAGCGTCCAAAGGGGCAAGCGGGTGGGTGAACTCGCGGTCGTGGTGGGTGTCAACAGATCGTTCCTGGACTACATCGACTGCTAGGTACTAAGCGTAAGCGGCTTTGATTATAAGGGCTACAACGGGTTGCTTCAAGCACAGCATCAATGACGTCAGGTTCCCATAACGGTCACATCGATGGGGCGAAGAGCCGGCCCCTTCGCGCCCAGGAGAACGATCGCTTCCCAGGTTCCCAGACTGACTGCGCCCTCGCGCACCGGAAGCGAGACGCACTCCGCGAGGATCCCCGCCGGAGCGTATGCGGCACCCTCGACGTCGATCCGGTCCGCCCGTTCGGCGGGGTCATCGGGGCCTTCCGCGGGGTCTCCGGCACGGCCCGAGAGGTGCGTCCATGCCAGCCGAAGCAAATCGTCGACGTCCTCATCGAGCTCCGCGCTCAGCGTCAGACACGACTCGACCGAGGGCGCGCTGAGCACGCACAACCCGTTGGCGATCCCGCTCGAGCGCACGAACGCGTTGACGTCCGAGGTGATGTCCGCAAGGGACGCACCCTCGTCGGTGGCGATTTCAAGCCGGGTGGTGGCGACCATCATGGCGAGCGGCTTGGCGGGCGGGCGGGGAAAGCGTGTTGCATGTTTGCCGGTGGAATCGGATACTAGTCGCCGGAGTCCCGCAGCCCGAACCATCGAAGCGACGCGCCCTTGGCTGCGTCCGCGCGATCTGCCTCCGCGACCCGTTACTCGTTCGCGGGACTTGGGGGTGCGCCCCGCGTGCGCCACTTTACCAGAGGGATCCCATGACGAAAAAGAGTTTTCGCCTCCCCTTCGGCCGCCCCGAAGAGGCCTTGGGCGACGAGCTGTCGGCGCTGCGAGAGGAAAACCACCAGCTCAAGCGCGCGGTCGAAGAGCTCTCGATCCTGAACGAGCTCTCGAGGGCCATCGGATCCTCGCTCGATTCCGAGGACATCATTCGAAAGATCGTCGATCGCTCGATGCGCGCCGTACAGGCCGAGCAAACCGTGGTGACCCTGGTCGATCGCAACGCCAACCAACCGATGAAGACACTGGTGCGCGCGATGACCAGCTCGGCCGAGCATCCGCACTACCACGTCAACGAGAACTTGCTGGGCTGGATGCACCTCTACAAGAGGCCCCTACTCACCAACGACCCCACCACCGACGAGCGCTTCCGCGGTCTCAAGTGGGACCAGACCATCCGGTCCATCCTGTGCGCGCCGCTCATCGTGAAGTCGGAGTTGATCGGCGTCATCACGAGCTACAACAAGAAGGGCCAGGGCGGCTTCAACGAAGAGGACCAGCGCCTGCTCGCGATCATCGCGGGGCAGTCCGCGCAGATCATCGAGAACGCGCGCCTCTACGAGGAAGAGAAGGCGCTGGTCAGCATGAAGGAGCAAGTCAAGCTGGCCGCCCAAATCCAGCAGGACCTCCTGCCCAAGGCGCCTCCCCGGCTCGACGGGTACGACATCGCGGCGACCAGCATGGCGGCCCAGATGGTGGGCGGCGACTACTACGACTTCGTGCGCGTGCGCGACGGTCGCTGGGCGGTGTGCTTGGGCGACGTTTCCGGCAAGGGGCTTCCCGCCTCGCTCCTGATGGCGACCTTGCAGGCCACGCTGCGCGGGCAGACGGCCCTGGAGCAGACGGTGCGTGAGACCATCTCGCGCTCCAACCGCTTGATCTATCAGAGCACCGACCCGGAGAAGTTCGCGACTCTGTTCTTCGCGGTGCTCGATGCGCCCGGCGGCGCGCTTGCTTTCTGCAACGCGGGCCACGAGTACCCGATGTTATTCAAGAAGGGCGGCGGAGAACCCGCGCGCTTGGTCACCGGCGGCATGGCGCTCGGGGTGCTGGAGGAGTTCCCGTACGAAGAAGACGCGGCCCGCATGGACCCGGGTGACACATTGATCGTGTACTCGGACGGGATCACCGACGCTGTCAACGAGTTCGACCAGCCCTTCGGGGAGGACCGTCTCAGAGGTGTTGTCACCGAGCACGCGAGCGGGCGGGCGGACGAGATCCTGAATCGGGTGGTGGCGGCGGTCAAGGCCCACGAGGGTGGTGCGCCCCGGATCGACGACTTGACGCTGATCGTCGTCAAGCGAATCGCGTGACCTTCACCGACTTTCCCCGTTTTTCGGTTGCAACCGAGCGCACGGTGCGGCGTATCTAGGGGAGGCGCCGCGGGTCGAACCAACCCATACGTATGATCGGTCAACGCGTACAGCACTACCAGATTACCGAGAAGCTCGGCGAGGGCGGCATGGGCGTGGTCTACCGCGCCCAGGACACCCGTTTGAATCGGTCCGTCGCTCTCAAGTTCCTCCACCCGGCCATCGTCGCCAGCGCCGACGACCAGCAGCGGTTGGTCCACGAGGCGCGCGCGGCCGCGGCGTTGAGCCATCCCAACATCTGCACCGTGTACGAGATCAACGAGCACGACGGGCGGACCTTCATCGCGATGCAGTTCGTCGAGGGGACGACGCTGCGCGACCGCGTTCTCTCGGGCCGCATCGAGACGGTCGATGCGCTGCGCTACTTGATTCAGATCGCCGACGGGTTGAAGCAGGCCCACGAGCAGGGCATCGTCCACCGCGACATGAAGAGCTCGAACATCATGATCACGCCGTCGGGGCGCGCGGTGATCATGGACTTCGGGCTCGCGCGCCCGGCCGGGACCGGTCGTGGCGACGAACGCTTCTCGTCGCGCGGGACGTCCGCGTACATGTCGCCCGAGCAGGCGCGCGGGGAGCTGGTCGACCAGCGCACCGATATCTGGTCGCTGGGGGTGGTGCTGTACGAGATGCTCGCGGGGCGCTTGCCGTTCCGGGGCGACTACGAGCAGGCGGTGGTCTATTCGATACTGAACGAGCCCCACCGGCCCATCACCGAGTTCCGCGCCGGTTTGCCGCCCGCGGTGATCAAGGTCGTCGAGACCTGCCTGGTGAAGAATCCGGCCGACCGCTACCAGAGCCTGGACGCGCTGATCCACGCCGTGCGAGCAGCCCTCGACGATATGACCGGCCGCCGCCGCGGCGGCGAGCGCTGGGGTCGCGCGCGTGTCGCGGGCGCGGCGGCGGCGGCCGTTCTCACGGTGGCGGCCGGTTTCGTGGTCTACGACTTCCTGCGCGGAGGCCGCGCGGGCGGCGAGGCGCGCGTGCCCATCGCGGTCATCGACTTCAACAACGAGACCGATCAGGCCGCGCTCGACGGGCTCTCGGGCATGTTGATCACGGCGCTCGAACAGTCGCGCCGCCTCTCCGTGATGACGCGCTCGCGCATGTTCGACATCGCCAAGACCATCGGCCACGGCGACGCCGCGCGCATCGACGAAGCGCTCGGGCAGCGCATCTGCGAAGCCGCCGGGGTCGACGCGCTCGTGATCCCCACCATTCGCCGATTCGGGGACCTATACTCCATCGATTTGAAGGTCATGGACACGCGCCGGCACAACTACATCTTCACCACCAAGGAAGAAGGGCGCGGTCTCGAGAGCATCCCCAACATGGTCGACGCCATCGCGCGGGACATCCGCATCGATCTGCGCGAAACCACGGAGTCGGTGGCGAGGACGGCCCCGTTGGCCGACGTCACCACCACCCACTTGGGCGCCTACCAGGCCTACTTCGAGGGCGAGGAGCTGCTCGACCGTCTGCAGTTCGGCCCCGCCGGGAAGGCCTTCGAACGCGCCATCGCGCGCGACTCGACCTTCGCGCTCGCGTACTACCGACTCGCGTACACCGAGTGGTGGTCGCGCCAGAACGCGAAGCAGGCCAAACAACACATCGACTACGCGATCGCCAATCTGGATCACATCCCGCAAAAGGAACGCTACCTCGTGCGCGCGCTCAAGGTCGCGCTCGACGACGGGTTCGAAGCGCAGTTGCCGGTGCTCAAGGAGATGCGCACGTTGTATCCGGACGACAAGGAGATGCTGTTCGGTCTCGGCGACGCGGAGTTCCACTCCAACCAGTTCGACTCGGCCGAGGTCCACTTCCGGGCCGCCCTCGCCATCGACCCGGAGATGGAGCGCGCGCTCCAGCACCTGACGTGGACCTTGATGCGCCTCGACCGCTACCAGGAATCGTTCACCATCGCCGAGCGCTGGGCTCGCGCCACCGAGTCGAGCGAGGCGTACGAGTACCTCGCCATCACGAACATGCGCCTGGGCCGTCCGGACGAAGCCATGCGCGTGCTCGAGACGGCCCGCAAGCGCGAACCCCGCAACCAGAAACTGCTGGTGCGCGAGTCTCTCGTCTTGTACGCGACCCACCGGCCCCAGGACGCGCTGGCCAAGTTGGACGAAGCCGAGCGAATCGAGACCCAGGACATGCTGTCGAAGCTCGAGGTGGGCCAGATGCGCGCCATGGTCTTGTACCCGTATCTGGGGCGCTACCGCGACGCGGCCCGCTTAATGGAGCAGGCGCGCGAGATGTCCGTGTCGACTTTCAGCGACTCGACCGGCGTGGTCAATCTCGCGGTGGGCGAAAGCGTGCTGGGATACTGGGCCCATCAGGACGCCCGGCGGACCATCGCGGACTTGAACCGGCTCTCGTCGGTCCGTAAGAAGTTTCTCTCCGACGACTACTATCGATCGCTGGCGTTCTTCCACATGATCGTCGGCGACAGCGCTCGGTCCCGCGAGCTGCTGGCATCCCATTCGAAGTACCTGAGCGCACCGGAACGCCTGGCGATGCGGATCTTCGAGGTGGCGGCGTCCGGCGACTGCGCGAGCGCCGACGAAATGCTCCGCGCGGCGCTCGACGCGAAGGAGTTCCTGGGGTCGTCCGAAGACGGTCTGCACTACATCATCGGGCGCTGCCGGCTCGAGGCGGGCGCCTACGACGCGGCCATCGCATCGCTGCGCAGTATCGTCGATCGCGAGGTCTACTTCGCCGATTCGGCCGCCATGATTCCGGTGGCGTGGTTCTATCTCGGCGAATCCTACGAGCGCAAGGGCGACGTGGCACGCGCGGCCTCCGCCTACGAGCGCGTGCTCGAGCTATGGAAGAACGGCGATTCCGACTTGTACTGCCGCAAGGAAGCCCGCATCCGCCTGGATCGTCTGGCCGGGATGCGCTCGATGTGACCTCCGTCCGGCTTTCACTCACGGCCGCCGCCATCGTCGGTTTCGGCACGATGAGCGCATGCGGAAAGCGCGGCCCCGAGCAACCCGCCGATCTCATCCTCGCGAACGGCGTCGTCCGTACCTTTGCTCCCGTCTCGGATTCCTCGGATGCGAACGAGTCCGTTACCGCCCTCGCGATCCTGGGCGATCGCATCGTGTACGTGGGCGACGACGAAGGCGCGCGCGCGTGGCGCGGCGAGAAGACGCGCTGGGTCGACCTCGCCGGCAGGACCGTTCTCCCGGGACTCGTCGACGCGCACGGACACCTCTCCAACCTCGGTCGTTCGCTGGAAGACGTGCAGTTGGTGGGCACCACCTCGCGCGCGGACGTGCTTCGACGCGTCAAGGACATGCAGGCGCGCGTGCCGGCGGGCGAGTGGATTCACGGGCGCGGCTGGGACCAGAACGACTGGAGCGATTCGGACTTTCCAACCTGGCGCGACCTCGCGGGCACGGAAGCGAACCCGGTCTACCTTGGGCGCGTCGACGGCCATGCGCTGTGGCTCAATCGCACGGCACTCGATGCGTGCGGCATCACGCGCGCCACCCAAGACCCGCCCGGCGGGCGCATCGTGCGCGACGCGCGCGGGGAACCCACCGGTATCCTGGTCGACGAAGCCGAGAAGCTGCTCACGTCGCATGTCCCGGTCGCGACCGGCGAGGAGCTCGATCGCCGCCTCGCGCGTGCGATCCAGGAGTGCAACCGCCTCGGGCTGACCGGCGTCCACGACGCGGGCACCGACCCGGACGTACTCGCATCGCTGCGTCGCCTGGGCGAACGCGACGCGCTCACGATCAACGTCTACTGCATGCTCGACTCCGACGCGCCCGCGTTCGTGCGCGCGTTTTTCGAGACCGGCCCGAGCACGGAGTTCGAGGGGCGCCTGGTGGCGCGAGCGGTGAAGCTCCGCGCCGACGGCGCCCTGGGGTCCCGGGGTGCCGCACTCTTGCGCCCCTACGACGACGATCCCGGCAACGTGGGCCTCCTGGTCGATCCTCCCGATTCGCTCTATGCGTGGACGCGCGACGCGCTGCGCGCGGGATTCCAAGTCTGCACGCACGCCATCGGCGATCGCGGCAACCGCGTGACACTGGACGCGTACCAGCGCGCGCTCGCGGAAGTGCCGTCGCCGGACGCGCGCCTGCGTATCGAGCACGTGCAGGTGGTCGACCCGCTCGACCTCGCGCGCTTCGCGCCCATGGGTGTGATCGCGTCGATGCAGCCGACGCACGCGACCTCGGATATGCCGTGGGCCGCGATCCGCGTCGGCAACGACCGACTGACGGGCGCGTACGCGTGGCGCACGCTCATCGAATCGGGCGCGATCCTCGCGTTCGGCTCGGATTTTCCGGTGGAATCGGTCGATCCGTTGTGGGGAATCTACGCCGCGGTGACGCGCATGGATCACGACGGCCATCCTACCGGGGGATGGATGCCGGAGCAGCTCGTCTCGGCCCGAGAAGCGGTACGCGCATTCACCTACGGCGCGGCATTCGCCGCCTTCGACGGGCAGGGCGCGGGGACGATAGAGGCGGGGAAGCGCGCGGACCTGACCGTGCTCGATCGCGACGTGCTCGCGATTCCGCCGCGGGAGATCCTAGAAACGCGCGCCACAATGACGATCGTGCGCGGGCGCGTGGTGTACGAGGGCTCGCCTTAGTACTGCACCTGGATACCCACTCGCGAGACGCTCACGACCGGGTACTCGCCGACGCGCGTTTCCGCGTACGGTGAATTCTTGTAGAACCAGGCGCGTACGCGCTCGGGATGACCGGCCAGCGCGGTATCGCGCATCGCCTCGCGAAAGCGGCGGGCGAAGACATCGCGCGAAATCCCGCCGAAACTGCTGTCGCTCAGCATCTCCCGCGCGATCTCTTCCATCACGTAGTCTTCCACGTACTCCTTTGCCTCGAAAACGGTGTCGAAGAAACCCCATTGCGCGAGCGCGTCGGGCGCGCTGGGGTTCAGGAGGTGGACGGCGATCCGCGAGCGCCGCTGGGCCATGTCGACCACGACGGTGCCGGCCGGGTAGGTCCGGGTCTCGCCGAACGGCTTGACGTCGTAGGTGACGGTGTGACGCCCTTCGAAGGGCGTCGACGCCCATTTCGGATCGAGCAATCGGTACACCACGGTGTGCTCGGTTTGGGGCGCCGCGAGCCGCGTCATCTCGATCCCGTGCGCCTCCAACCGAGCGATCACGTCGGTCCATTGCGGAGGAATCCAGTACTGTTGCGGAACCAGCACGCTCAGTGTGGCCTTCTGGCGGTGGAACAGCGGCACGCGCATCGCAACCGGCGTCGTGCCGTAACGGTGCCACGTGCCGCCGGTGACGTCGCTCGTCTCGGGACGGTATTCGTAGCCCTCGAAGTCGATCATGACGCTGTCGCTGTAATCCGTCTCGAAGCGCAGGGGTACCACGCCGCCCGCTTCGGGCTTGGTCTCCCACAATGAGGCGCTGCGCGCATCGGCTTCGACGTTGATGCGACGCAGATCCTTGGCCTCGCGCCCGGCGATCTCCAGCGTCCGTCCCAGAATGGCGTGCGTCCCGCGCACGCGCGACGCGTAATCCTTGAGCATGTGTGTTTCGACCAGCAGCGCGGGCCGGTTCGCGAGCGCGACGTACCCGGTCGAGAAACGCGGTGTCGACGCCCACGTCTTCAAGCCGCTCTTCGGATCGTGGCCGTCGCGGAAGTCGACGTAGTGCACGAGCGGGAAGCCGGACTCGCGCATGCCCGCTCCCAAGGGCGGCACGAAGCGATCGCGCGTCCACGCGGCCACACCCGGGTCCGCGTTCTCGAAGACCTCGACCAGATAGGTCACGACGTAGGGATAATCGGCACCGTTGGTGACGTGGCAGTCGACGAGCAAGTCGGGGTCCCAGCGGTTCCACAAGGACAGCCAAGCCCGCGTCTCGGGGGCGTCGGCCTTCATGTAATCGCGATTGAGATTCAAGAAGGTCGCGTTGGCGCGAAAGCCGGCGTTGTCGGGACCCTTCTGGTTGACGCGGTTGTAGGGCGCGACGTGCTCGTGCCCGTCGACGTTGTAGATGGGGATGAAGACGAGTGTAACGTGGTCGAGCAGGCTCTCGCGCTCGCGCGTGATCGCCATCTCGCGGATCAGAATCAAGCCGGCATCCTTGCCGTCGATCTCGCCCGAGTGAATCCCCGCCTGCACGAGCACGATGGCCTTGCCGCGCTTGTGCGCGTGCTCGGCGGAGAAGTCGCCATTCTTGTCGACGATCAGCAAGGGAAGCTCGCGTCCCTCGCCGCTTTTCCCGAACGACTCGAAGCGGATCCACTTGGACGCCTTATCGAGGCGCCGGCAATAGTCGATGGTCTCTTGGTAGGTGGCCGTCAAGCGACCGCCCGAGCGCTCGAACTCGGTCGTCCAATCGTCGGCCGGGGCGGCCAGGAGCAGCAGGGAAAGCAGTATCGGGTACATGGCGCGGGAGTATACGGGGCCGAACCGCGCCGCGCAATTCTCCCGTTGCGCGGCGGAGGCGGCCCCATTAGTGTAGATCCCACCCCACGCAATCGTCGTGCGTATGCACCCCCTGAGAATCGCACTGGCCACCCTGCTCGCGATCGCCGTCGCGCTGCCGGCGCACGCGCGGACGTGGCGCGTGAATGTAGCCGGGACCGGGGATCTGCCCACGATCCAGGCCGCCGTCAACGCCTGCGCGCAAGGGGATTCGATCCTCGTCGCCGCGGGCACGTACACGTGGACCAACCAAAACACGCCCCCCAACGATCTGTACGCGATGATCGAGTTCCAAGAGGGACGCGAGAACATCACGCTGGTGAGCGAGGCGGGTCCGCACGCGACCATTCTGGACGCGCAACTCCAGGGGCGCGTCCTGGTGACCTACCAGTTGAATTACGCCACCATCGACGGATTCACGCTGACCGGGGGGCTCGCACCCGCGTTGAGCGGCGGGCTCGGCGGCTGCACGATGCTCCATGTCTCCCACGACACCTTCAAACACTGCGTCTTTCGCGAGAACTACGCCACCATCGGCGCGGTCGCGTGGGTGGGAGGACTCGCAGAGCCGAGCTTCATCGACTGCGAGTTCTACGACAACGTGGCGACGTACGGCGGCGCGCTCTATCTCGTCAATACGTCGACGCCCATCACCATAGAGCGCTGCACATTCCACCACAACACGGCCGAGAGCGGGGGCGGCGCAATCTACATGGTCCACGTCCGCGCCTATATCGAAGACTCGGTGTTCGCGTTCAATCAAGCGCCCCAAGGCGGCGCCATCTACATGCGCAGCATGTGGGAGACCACCATCTCGCGCAGCACCTTCGTGCGCAACACGGGTGCGGAAGCGGGTTCACTCTACGTTCTGGCCAGCCCGGGAATCCGCCTCGAGAGTTCGATCGTCGCCTACGGCGGGGAAGGCACTCCGTATTTCGTGTCCGCCAACAGTGCCGTGACCTTCGCCTGCAACGACACCTACCGCAACCCGGTGAGCAACGATCTCCCGGCCACCGGCATCGACGGCGGGGGCAACTTCTCGGCCGACCCGCTCTTGTGCGGCTCCGTGGATTCGATGAATTACACGCTCGGTGCGGCCTCGCCCTGCCTGCCCGGCAACCATCCCGCGGGCGCCTCGTGCGGGCAGATCGGGGCCTTCTCGGTGGGCTGCGCCCCGGTCTCGGTGCGGGAGCGTAGTTGGGGGCAAATCAAAGCGATGTATCGCTAACTTCGTGCGATACCTTCACATCTCCGCGCTTCCTCGACGCCCGTGAACGGTATTGACAGATCCCCGAACCGGGTCCATGCTTAGTGGGTCAAATGCGAAGTCCGCTGGCGGCGGGCTCCTCTCGCCGCCGCCTTCTTTCGCAGGAAGGAGGCCGTCATGCGCCGA
This sequence comes from Candidatus Latescibacterota bacterium, assembly GCA_022615275.1. Classification (GTDB taxonomy): domain Bacteria; phylum Krumholzibacteriota; class Krumholzibacteriia; order WVZY01; family JAKEHA01; genus JAKEHA01. The sequence continues at coordinate 959 of JAKEHA010000242.1, read as the reverse complement.
GCCCCACAGTGGCTCTTGTCGGTTTCTGGTGTCCTGCTGATTGTCCTCTCCGCGTGCGGAGCGTCGACGCTGCGCCGTTCGCAGAGCGACTTCTCCGACCTGGTCGATCTGCGCTCGGAGTACGTTACCCGCTATCCCGATAGTCCCTACTGCGACAACGTGAACCGGGGAGAGATCGTGAAAGGGATGGACGTGTTCGGCGTGATCGCGTCCTGGGGGCTGCCCGAGAGCCGCACGCCGGACGGACCCGAGTTCGAGCGCTGGCTGTACGTCGATTTGGACGACGTCTCGCGCGAACCGGTCGGGTACGCGTTACAGTTCGAGAAGCGTGTGCTGAAGTCGTGGGACGTTCAGCGCGTCGGGCTCGGACTCAAGACGCGGGAGACGACGAGCTCCAAGGGGCCGCCCAAGGAAGAGCCGCAAAAAGGAAAGCCGGTCCCGACCGATTGAGCTACAATCGCGCCACGCCGGAGTGGCGTAATTGGTAGACGCAGCGGACTTAAAATCCGCTGGGGGCTCTACCCCCGTGCCGGTTCGACTCCGGCCTCCGGCACCACTACATCTGAATCCGGAGAACAGCGGCCGGTATCACCGCGCCTACCAGCGTTCCCACCAGAAACAACCCCAGCCAGTCCCAGTCGACGCCGAGCATTCGGTAGCGCGCCTCCGGGTAGGCGACGCGAACCGATTCGATGGCCGCGTTGTCGGGAATGGACGGAAGCCCGGCGTGGACGAACGCGTCCCAGACATGGCCCGCGCGGCGCGCGCTCCCGAGCGCGCGTCCGCTTTCGTTGCCCTGGACGGGAAAGCGATAATCGACGTCGTACACGCGCGCCGTGAGCTCGTGCAGCGCGGCGGCTTTGGTTTCCACGCGCCACACGATCTCGCGCGCGGGTTGCACCCGCACCGAGCGTGGATCGACCGAGAGTCCGCTCGAGCCGGAAAGCTGCGCGGGAACC
>JAKEHA010000241.1 GCA_022615275.1 Candidatus Latescibacterota bacterium | reverse complement strand
GTCAGCTCGACGATCGTGATGCCCGCACCCACGATCAGCGCCGTCACGATGGTGCGCAGCACCAGGAAGCGCCCGAACTCGTGGCGGCCGCCGGTCAAGACGCTCGCGTGCGCGCGCGCGGGCGTCGAATGCGACTTCGCCCCGCCGGCGGCGGCTTTGGTCCGGACCGCATCCACGTCGATCGTTCGACTAACCGCCGGACACGACGGCGACGAGCTTGAACATCGGCAGGTACATCGCGACCAGCATGCCGCCGACCACGGTACCCATGACTACGATCATGACCGGCTCGATGATGGCCGTGAGCGCATCGACGGCCGTGTCGACTTCGCTGTCGTAAAAGGTCGCGATCTTCTCCAGCATCTCGTCGAGAGCGCCGGTCTGCTCGCCGACCGCGATCATCTGCGTCACCATGGGCGGGAATACCCCGCTCGCGCGCAACGGTTCGGCGATGGTGTTACCCTGGCTGATGCTCTCGCGGGTCGCGATGACGGCGTTCTCGACCACGCGGTTGCCCGCGGTGCGGGCCGTGATCTCGAGGCCGGACAGAATGGGCACGCCGGACGAGATGAGCGTTCCCAGCGTGCGCGTGAAGCGCGCCACCGCACCCTTGCGAATGACGGTGCCGAGCACCGGGATGCGCAACAAGAGCTTGTCGATGACCAGGCGGCCGTTTTCGGTCTTGTAGTAGCGCTGGAGTGCGACCACGAACGCGGTGATCCCGGCGATGATCAACCACCAGTACCCGCGCAGGAAGTCGCTCAAGCCCATGACGATGCGCGTCGGGGTCGGCAGCTGGCCGCCGAAGTCGGTGAACATCTTGGCGAAGGTCGGGATGATGAAGATGAGCATGAAACACGTCGCCATGATGGCCACGAACGCGACCACGCTCGGATAGGTGAGCGCGCTCTTGACCTTGCGCTGCAGCTGGTCTAGTTTCTCCAGGAACGTCGCCAGTCGCACCAGAATGACGTCGAGAATACCGCCCGCCTCGCCCGCTTCCACCATGTTGACGTAGAGCGTGCTGAACACCTTGGGGTTGCGCCCCATCGACTCGGCCAGCGTGGAACCGCCTTCCACGTCCGACATGAGTTTTGCGATCGAGGTGCGGAAGAACTCTTTTTCCGTCTGCTGTGCCAGAATGTCGAGGCACTGCACCATCGGCAGACCCGCGTTGATCATGGTGGCGAACTGGCGCGTGAACACGCCAATGTCCTTCACGCTGACGCGGTCCTGCCCGGGCAGCTTGATGTTCAAGCTTCCCTTGGCCTTCTCGCGCATGGATGTAATGATGATCTTGCGCTTACGCAGGTGGCTGACCAGGTCCTCCTTGGTCTCCGCCTGGTACTCGCCGGAGAGCAGCTCTCCGTTCGGGCTGCGGCCCTTCCATACGAATGTCGTCGCCATCGTTCGAGACCCCCTTCGAGATCGCGTCCAAAGGACGCGCTTAGCGCCCCGCTCCCACCGGCTGGCCCAGCATCGTGGACAGCTCGTTTTGGTCGAGGCTGCGGCGCATCGCTTCTTCCAGCGAGATTTCCTTCGATACGACCGCGTTGAACAACGCCTGGTTCATGGTCTGCATGCCGTGCTTCTGGCCGGCCTGCATGAGTCCATATATCTGATGCACCTTGTCGTCGCGGATGACCGCGCGAATGGCGGGTGTGCACACCATCACCTCGGTGACGAGCACGCGGCCCTTGCCGCGCGCGCGCGGCACCAGCTGCTGGGCCAGCACGCCTTCCAGTACGAATGCGAGCTGCGCGCGCACCTGGTTCTGCTGGCCGGGCGGGAACGTATCCACGATGCGGTTGATCGACTCGAAGGTCGAGTTGGTGTGCAGCGTCGCGAGCGTCAAGTGACCCGTCTCGGCGATGGTCAGGGCCGCCGCCATGGTCTCCTGGTCGCGCATCTCACCGATCAGGATGACGTCGGGGTCCTGCCGCAGCACGTGCTTGAGCGCGTTGGAGAAGGTCTCGGTGTCGGCCTTCACCTCGCGCTGGTTGACGATGCACTTCTTGTGCTGGTGGATGTACTCGACCGGATCCTCGATGGTGACGATGTGGCGGCGGCGCTCGCTGTTGATCTTGTCGATGATGCTCGCGAGCGTGGTCGACTTACCGCTGCCGGTGGCACCCGTGACGAGGATCAGTCCCTGCTGCTTCTTGGCCAGCTGCTCCATGACGGCCGGAAGCCCGAGGTCCCGGAAGGTGCGGATCTCGTACGGAATCTGACGAATCGCGAGCCCCATGCAGCCGCGCTGCAGGTAGGCGTTGCCGCGGAAGCGGCTCATGCCCTTGACGCCGAACGAGAAGTCCAGCTCCTTGACGGCTTCGAAGCGCTTTTGCTGCTCTTCGTTCAAGACGCTGTACGCGAGCGCTTGCGTCTGCTCGGGGGTGAGCGCCTCGCGGTCGGTCGGGAGAACTTCACCATCCACACGGATCATGGGCGGCAGGCCGGCCGTCAGGTGCAAATCCGACGCTCCCTTTTCGATCATTTCTTGCAGCAAATCGCGAAGGTTGATCATGTTCGTTTACGCTCCTCGGTAACCGTGGTGGCGAAGGACGCCTAATGACTGGCCGTCTCGCGCAAAATCTCTTCCAACGACGTCAGCCCCGTCTTGAACTTTTCGATGCCGTCCATGCGCAGAGTCAGCATGCCCTCCTTGATCGCCTGCGCCTTGATCTCCGCGTTGGAGGCACGGTCGACGATCATCTCGCGCAAGGTCGGTGAGACCTCCATGACTTCGTACACGCCCACGCGGCCTTTGTAACCGGTGTCGTTGCAGACCGGGCAGCCCTTCGCTTCCATGAGCGTGAGCTCGTCCGGGTTCTCCATGATGCCCAGCTCGCGCAGCACTTCCTCGTGGATGTTGGTCGGTTGCTTGCACTTCTCGCACAGGCGGCGCACCAGTCGCTGGGCGATGATGAGCAGCACCGAGCTGGAGACCAGGAACGGCTCGATGCCCATGTCGACCAGACGGTTGATCGAGCTGGCCGCGTCGTTGGTGTGCAGCGTGCTCAAGACCAAGTGACCGGTGAGAGCGGCCTTGGTGGCGATGGACGCCGTGTCCAGGTCTCGAATCTCACCGACCATGATGATGTTGGGGTCCTGACGCAGGAAGGCGCGGAGGGCCGCGGCGAATGTGAGCCCAATTTCTTCCTGCACGTTGACCTGGTTGATCCCGTTGATGTTGTACTCGACCGGGTCCTCGCAGGTCATGATGTTCGAATGGATCTTGTTGATCTTCTGGAGCGCGCTGTACAGCGTGGTCGATTTACCCGAGCCGGTGGGGCCGGTGACCAGCACCATCCCGTACGGGCTCTCGATCGCGTTCAGAAAGCGTCCCAGGGCGCCGGGGTGGAAACCCAGACGCGCCAGGTCGATCTGCAGGTTGCTCTGGTCGAGAATTCGCATCACGACCTTTTCGCCGAAGATGGTGGGGAGCGTGCTCACGCGGAGATCGATCGGCTTTCCATGCATTTTGATCTTGATGCGCCCGTCCTGCGGCACGCGCTTCTCCGCGATGTCGAGCTCGGCCATGATCTTCAAGCGCGACGTGATCGCGTTCTTCATCTTGAACGGTGGCGACATCATCTCGTGCAGCATGCCGTCGATGCGAAAGCGCACGCGCAGTTGTTTCTCGTAGGGCTCGATGTGAATATCGGAAGCACCCCGTCCCACCGCGTCCGAGATGAGGCTGTTGACGAGCTTGACGACGGGGGCATCGGCGGCGGCCGCGGTCGGGTCGGCGTCGTCGATGGCGTCTTCGACGATCTCGAAGTCCTCCTCGATCTCGCCCATGATGGTGGCGAGCGAGTCGGCGGAGTCGTACATGCGGTCGATGCAGCGCTTGATGGCGGTCTCGGTGGCCACCACCGGGCGCACGTCGAAGCCGGTGATGAACTTGATGTCGTCGATCGCGAAGATGTTGTCGGGGTTCGCCATGGCGAGGGTCAGCGTGCGACCCTCGCGTTTCAGAGGCACCACCTGGAACTTGGTGGCGACGTCGGCCGGAATCAGGTCGACCGCGTTGGGGTCGACCAGCACCGCGTCGAGGTCGACCGCGGGGACGTTGTAGACCTGGCCCATGAACTCGGCGAAGGCCATCTCGGAGATGGCGCCGGTCTTGACCAGGTTGTAGGAGAGCGTGCCACCGCCCGTTTGTTGCGACTCGAGGGCGCGAGCGAGCTGGTCTTGGCTAACGAGCGAAGACTCGACGAGCTTCTGGGCGATGCGATCTCTCAAAGACTGGCCCTCCCGTCAACGAATCCCGAAGCGACACGGCGACCGCGACGCCGAAGCGTGTCGCGGCCGTCGACCGAGCACGACGTACAAGTGGTTAGAACCTGTGCAACTTGCGCGCGATTCCGCAATTACCGTGCCACGGGTTTGCACGCCCGCCGCACCCCGGCCCGGTGCGCCCGCGCGCGATCGCACCGCGACTGGAAACCACGAGAAACACGCCGCCGCGAAGCCATCGCCGCGGCCGTGCGTTCATGCGCGCCGACGTGCAAATTGCCACGGCCCGCCTTCCCAACCAAGCGCCGCGAGGACCGAGGGCTTTCCTCCGCTCAAGTCCTCGCTCGCACCCGATTGGCAATTCTGGCTCGCCGCGGAAGTTCGCGTCGCTAACCCTCGGCCTCGCTCACCTCTGCGTGGCAAGCGCTTTCAGTCTTTCAATCGTCTTCGGTCCGATACCGTGCACACGGTCGACGTCGTCCCAGGAACGGAACGCACCGCGCTCGCGTCGCGCGGCGACGAGGCGGTTGGCAAGGACCGGACCAACGCCCGGTAGGAGTTCGAGGGAGTCGGTGGGCGCGGTGGAAAGAAACGCGAGCGGATCGGGTAGGAATTCGATGCCGGTCAAAAGCACGGGCGCGCGGGCGGAATCGGCGGGCGCGGACACGACCTCGACCGGGGCAGGTCCGGTTGTGCGTGCCGGCCACCCGGAAAAAACCGTCGCGCCGCCCAGCGCGCCTATGAGGATCGCCGCCCCCAGCGTCCGCCGCATCCACCCCTCCCAACCAGCGACGTCAGTCGATCAATCGAACAGGGTCCACTCGATACCGTAAACCAGCGACCCCGGCGTCATCAAGTAGTCGCTCTGGGTTCGATACTGCTCGTCGGTTACGTTCAGATACTGCAGATAGATGCGCGCGTCGAGCAAACGACCCTCGATCTCGACGTTCAACACCTGGAAATTCGGCAAGCGGTTGCCGTCGTAGTCGACCCGGGAATCGGCGGACATGAAGCGCAGGCCAACGAAGAGCGCGCTGGTTGCGTCGAAGAACTCGCGGCCCATCATGAAGGAGGCGTTGGTCTGGAAGCGCGGCACGCTCGCGAATGCATCCGTACGGTCGCCCGAGGTGTACAGGCCCGCGGCGTCGGCGCGAATGCGCAGCGTGGAGGCCTTCCAGTCCCCCGAGAATCGCTCCTCGACGAACCACATGGTACTCGCGTCCGAGGCGTTGCCGGCCACGTGCCAGGTTTCCGCGCCCACCGCGCGCGGCCGGAACGCGATGGCGCCCTCGGAACGGATCCACGACGCGCGCACGCGATTGAGGGCCGATGCTCCCAGGCGAAGGCCCCAGTCGCCCGCGACCTCCCAGGCCGCCTCGGGGTCGACCTCGGCCGTACCCGCGAGCGTGCGCGCGCCGCTGGTATGCGCGGGCAGATAGCGCTCGCCGAAGTTCGGCATCCGGAAGGAGCGAGCGAGCGAAAGCCCCGTCGCCATGCGCCCGCCCTCGCGCCGCGCACCCGCGCGCGCGCCCCAGGCGAAGGGGGTATCTTCGTCGCCGGCCACGGTCGCCGCCGCGCTCACCGTGCCGCGTTCGCCGACCGTGCGCGAGGCGTCGAGTCCGAAGGTCGCGCGCACTAGGTGGTCGTCGGCGATCGCTCCCACGTCCTGGAACGCGTCCGTCGCTTCCACGCCCGCGCGCATCGCGATCTTGCCCGACGCAGGACCGGTACGCGTCCACGACGCGAAGGCACCCACCGCCTCGTTCTCGGTCAACGAGTCCGCCGCGGTGGATTTGTACCCGCGCGCATACAAAGCCAGGCGCGTCTCGGCGACCCCCGCGTCGACCCAGACCAGGTGCCCGCTCTTGCGCCCCTCGGCGACGTTGCTGGTCAGATCGCCCTGGGTGGTGCTGGTAAACCCGCGCGCGCCGAGTTCGAAGCTCGCGGCTGCGTCGGGGTCACCGCGCAGCACGATGGTCGACTGGCGCGAGCGCGCGCTGCCGTAGTCGACCGTGTACGGAACGTCGCCGGAAGCGTCGAACGCATAGCCATCGTCGAGCACTTCGTCGTACGCGAGGTCGATGCCCACCGTCGATGCCTCCGACGAAAAACGCACGCGCCGCTGGCGGACGTCGTTGCTTCCCTTCGACAGCTCGAGATAAGTGTGGGGACGCCCGCTGGGCGGCGGCGACCCCGCGATGTCCAGGGCGCCTTCGATCCAGGGGACGCCGGACTCGCCCGCGAGCGACAGCGTGCCCAGCCCGCTCGTCGGTGTGTGCACCAACGGGGCCGAATCGTCCTGGGGGTCGTTGACCACGATGCCGTTCATGCGCAAGAGCGCGCGCCCGCGCCCGATTCCCCAGCGCGAATACAACGCGTCGTTGCCGATCGGCCCCAGGCGCACCAGGAATCCGCCCGGTTCGAACTCGAGAAAGTGGTCGAGCGAGAAGGCGTGGCGGCGAAGGTAATACTCGCGCGATAGGCGGTCGAACGCGCCGAAGCTCGCGCCGCTCGCTGGCCGCACCGCCAACGAGTCGGTGGCTTGCGCGCGCGACACGGTCGGTGTGAGTGCGAGCACGAGCATGATGAACGCGGCCTGCCCGCGCGCGCGCGTCATCGCGGGCGCCCCGGATCGCGCGATTGTCCGTCAACGCCCGGACGCAGCTCGCGACGGTGTCGCGCGAGCACGCGCAGCATGGGGGGCATTGCCACGGCGAAGAAGGCCGCGTTCCACGCCACCTGCACCGCCCCGAAGGCGACACCACCCCACACGTACACCCACACCTCGACGTCGCTCGTGAACGTATAAAACGCGACCACGTTGACAACCAACTGATAGACGACGACGAGCGCGGCCCCGGTGGCCGTCGCCATCGCCGCCGCCCGCACCCGCCCGCGCGCGCGCGCGATCGCGGGACCGAGTATGCCGCCGGCGCACCCGATCAGCGCGAAGCACGATACCTGTGCCAACCACACCGGCGGCGCCACCGCGCCCAGCACGTTGAACAGGGAGTGCGCTCCCATGCCCGCGGCACCCACCGTCGCGCCCAACAGCGGCCCCAGCAGGTAGCCCGAGACGAACGCGAGTGCCGTGATCAACTCGACGTTGGGAATGCCCGAGAGGGCCTGCCCGGCCGCGAAGATCATCGCGGCCAGGAGGCTTGCAAGCAGGACGAGGCGGGTGGTTCTCATCGCAGTTCGAGCGCGCCCTGGGGCCGCGGTTCGCGCGATGCTATAAGCGGGCGCGGTAAGCGTCAACGAAGAACCAAGAAGCGGCCGTGCGCGCTCGCCCCTCCCGCTTCCACCACGACGAAGTAGTGGCCGGACGCGCGCGGGGTCGTCACGCGCACCGTGTTCGAGCCCGGAAAGAGGCGCGCGGACGTCGACGACACCTTGCGGCCCGCGACGTCGTACACGGTCACCGACGCGGTACCGGCATTCGGTGTCTCGATCGTCAGCTCGGCGGTGTCGCGCACCGGGTTGGGATACGACGCAACCACGCGCAGCCGCGCCGGCGGCGCCTGCGCGGCCGGCGAGCCCTCGAAGAGGGCGAGTACACTCGCCACGAACCCCTCGCGCGTCGACCCGAATCGTCCCGTCGATGCGCCTAAGAGCACGGTACCGACGACGCGCGTCGACTCCCCCACGCGACGCACGGTCGCGCGCACGAGCCCGCGATCGTCGCGCGCGAGCACGTCCGACGACGTCGGAAGCAAAATGCCCACGCGATGGTCGGGCTCCCCGCGGTCGTAGTCGAATGAGAACGCGCCGAACGCGGGCTCGGTCACCCAGGACGCGACGTTGAGCGTGTCCTCGCCCGCTTGGAAGGCGCTGCCGAACATCGACCAAAACGCGGGGAGTTCCGGCTCGCCCGCCGCGAGCGCGGAATCGACCCACGCCCCCAGGCGCGCGCTCTCCAGGTATACGTCGCCGCCGCCGTTCATGTATCCCGCGAGAGTGGCCAACTCGTGCGGCGAGAGTGTCACCCCGTCAGCGCCGAACCCGCCCACCAGGAACACGGCGCGGCACGCGCCCAAGTTCGACACCAGCTCGTCCGTAACCACCACGGTTTCGCCGCGCGCGACCAGTGCCCCCGCGAGCGGCGCCTCCTCGCCGTCGCGCGACGAAAACTCGTCCGCCTCGCCGTCGTACGGGTGGCGACACCCGTCGCGATCGAGCACCAGGATCCACGGCGTGGCCGGCGCGGACTCGTACTCGTAGCGCGCGGAGACGGCGACCATGTTGTTCTCGGGGAGCCCGCGGTCGATCTGGTAGACCGCCAGCACGGAGTCGCAGTGTTCCCAATCGTCGACCAGGAACGAGTCGGGGGACGCCCCCGGGTCGTAGCGTGTAACGGTGCGCTCGCGCGCCGTCCCGCGAAACGTCGTCACGGTCAGGTACGAGGTGGCGGCCGGTTCGGGCTCTACGCGAATGCGCAGCCGCCCGCGGTGTCCGTCGCCGTCGAAGAAGAAGTAGTTCGCGGCCAGCTCGTGCATGGGATGGTTGGTGACGTGGAGCGGGAACGGGTAGCAGTCGCTGCGCCGCTGGCTCCGCATCGCCGGGTAGACCGCGCCCTCCGAATAGTGAGCGCCGTCGTCGCGCAAACTGGTGAAATAGTTCCACGTCCCGAACTCGATGAACTCCTCGACCAGCGTCGTGCCCACGGTGGTTTGCAGGGCCGCGTCGAACGCACCGCGCGGATTGGGCCCGGGCGTGTCCGCGCTGCGCCGCAGCGTCTCCGCCATGATGGCGTCGCCGTAGCGCTCGGTGAGAAAGATGGCCCACGGGACGTTGGTGTAGTTCTGAATGAAGAGGCCGCGGTCGGGCCGGCGAAAGAAGTTCTTCAAGAACAGGTAGTGCCAGTTGGCGTCGTCGTGCGCGCGATCCTCGAACCAGGTCGAGAACATCTCGAGCAGGCTCAGGCTCTCCATGCGATCGTAGCCGAGCTGCACCACGTGGTAGACCTCGTGCGCGGTGACGACCCCGCAGTGCGCGACCGTCATCGTGTCGACGATCTCGATCCACGACGAGTACGAATTGAGATAGGGCTGGCGTACCTGGGTGTCGGGGACCGTGCTCCCATAGGCGCCCCCCAACTCGAACGGGGTGCGCACGTAGACGTCGATGCGCTCATCGCCCCCGGCAGCACCGTCCGACGGCGGCGGCAGGTGCCCGAGGGTGTCGACGAGAATCCGGTACGCGTGCTCCGCGAAGCCCGAGACACCGCGCGCGTAATCCTCCAGGGCCTCGCTGGCGTAATGGACGACGAAGTGTGGGGACGAAAACGAATGAGGAGGAGTCGGACGCGCGACCAGCGGCACGCCGCCGGGCGGAATCGCCAGCGCGCGCCACGCGCCGCAGCGGTCCGCGAATTCCGGGTCCGGCGCCACCGGAGCGGGGTCCTCGACGGCGCGCGCCGGGCACACGGGCACGAGGCCCGAGGCCACGAAGAACAATGCGATGACCAGTCGAACGCGCATGCCAAACGAGCGCCGGTGCAATCGCACCTTAGGGGGCAGCGGTTTGTATGGAAGGTACCCGCCGGCGCGCCCGGTGGTAAAGTCGAAAGTTGGGGGGGGCGAGGACCCTACGATCCGGAGAGCTTGCTGATCTTTTCGGCCACGTCGCGGAAGGTGACGTCGACGACGTACACGTCTTCGAAGTGCGTGCGCGCGCTGTCGACGTCGCCGATCAGCTCGTACGCGAGCCCGAGGTTGTACTTGATGCCCATCGACTCTTCACCGTCGTCGCCGATCAGCGACAACCCCTTCGTGAGCTGCCGAATCGCGAGCTGCGGCTGGTTCTGCTTGAGGAAGCAAACCCCGATCATCTCCAGGCACTTCACCTGGAACTGCGGCGACTTGGACGCGATCTGGTACTCGCGGATCGCCTCCGACAGGAGGTCCATCTCGATGTACGCCATGCCGAGGTCGTAGTGGCTGCGATAGTCCTCTTCCCCGTTCGGGCCCGCGTCGTCATCGTCGATCAGCGCGGAAATCTGCATGGCTTCTTTGGGCGCCGCCTTCGCGGGCGCGGGAGACGCCGGACGCACCGCGGCCGGCGGTGCCTCCGGGATCGGAGGCAGGTCGTCGTCGAGATCGAGGCCATCGTCGGCCGGCTCGGTCGCCGCCTCCGCCTCCCCCGCGTCTTCGACGTCCTCGAGGTCCGGCTCGGCGTTCGCCTCGACCGCGGTCGCGGTGGTTTCCTCGTTCAACCGATCGTCGACGATGTCTTCCGCTTCCGCATCCGACGCAGCGAACGTCGGGGCAGGCGCGGCCGGCGCCGTGGCCGGCTTCTCTTTCTCGGCGACCGTCGTGCTCGCGGCCGGAGCTTCCGCGGGAGCGGGCGCCTTGGTCTTGGGCGGTCCCCCGCCCACGCCGCGAGCCAGTCGCAGGAGCCACTGGTCGCGCTCGGAGGGGCCGCCGGAGACCGCGCCGGCGGGCTGTGGTGAAGCCGGCGCGGTCGTAGGCTGGTTCGGCGGCGTGAAGCGCGGCGTCGACTCGACGTCGATGCGCTCTCCTTCCGAGTGTTTCTTGGTCCAGAGGTTGTCCTCGGTGACGACCGTGCGGTCGACGGGCTTGCCGGACTTCCCCGCCACGGCGTCGAGCTTGGCAGCCACACCGAGCTTGGCGACCAGCGCGCGCGTGTCCTCGCACCCGCTGGTGTCGCCGTTCTTTTCCTGGGCGAGGTAGAGCTTGATGAGAACGTCGGCCGCTTCGTCGTTCAGGCGGTAGCCGAGCAGGCACTGCGCGAGCTTCTGGAGCACCGACGGCGAGCCGGGAATCTCGTCCGCGATCGCACTCGCGAGCTTCTTGAACGTTTGCGCCTCGAAGGAGCCGCCGGCCGCCTTGTCGAGGAAGGAGACGTAGTACGATTCCGCTTCTTTCGTGAGACCCTGCTTGACGCGAATCAGGCCCAGCTTGTTGAGCACCTCGACGCGTGCGGGGAGCACGCGCAGCACCTTCTTGCACACCGCGACGGCGTTGTTGTACAAGCCCACGCGGGTGTACTCGTCGATGGCCTGCATGAAGCTGTCGAAGGCCTCGTTCCTCTGGTTGGTCTTGAGATAGAGGTCGGCCAGCTCGTTGTGGACGTTGGGGTTGTTCTGGTCGAGCTCGACCAGGCGCCGGTACTCCTTGATCGCGTTCGGCCAATCCTGGTCGCGAACAAGGTCGAGGGCCTTCTTGCGGATAGTCGTTGCCTTACTCACGTTGCTTGCCACTTTTCATCGTCCCCGCGTCACGCTGCGACCCACTCGCGCCCGGCCACGAACACGCGCGCGACCGGGTTGATCCCGAAGTGGTTCGCGACCTCTCGGTAGTCCCTGCAATCGAGCACCAGGAAGTCGGCGCGCTTGCCGACCTCGAGACTGCCGACGTCGCCTTCGCGCCCGAGCACGAAGGCGGGGTTGTACGTCGCCATCGACAGCGCTTCCGCCGGCGATAGACGCATGTGCGAGCACGCGATCGACGTCATCATCGGCATCGATTCCGAGGTCGAGCTGCCGGGATTGAAGTCGGTCGCGATGGCCAGCCGCATCCCGGCGTCGACCATCTTGCGCGCGGGTGCCAACTCCAGGGACGGAAGCCCGAAGCTCGTCCCCGGAAGCAGCACGCCGAAAACTCCCGCCTTGGCCATGCGGTCGATTCCATTATCGTTCGTTTTCTTGAGGTGGTCGGCCGAGACCGCGCCGAGAGAGGCGGCAAGCTCCGCGCCGCCCGTGTCGGTCAACTCATCAGCGTGTATCCTGGCCTTGAGTCCAGCCCGCTGCCCGGACCGCAAGATTCGTTCCGTTTCTTCCCTGGAGAACGCCCCCACTTCGCAGAAGACGTCGTTGAACTCCGCCAGGCCCTCGGCGGCCACGCGAGGGATCATGTCGTGGACTACGGCCTGGACGTACCCCTCGCGGTCGGCGGCCATTTCCTTGGGTATGGCGTGGGCACCCAGGAAGGTCGCGACCACGGTGATCGGCAGTTCGTCCCGGAGCGTTCGCACCACCCGCAGCTGCTTCAGCTCATGCTCTAAGGAAAGTCCGTAACCGCTTTTTATTTCGATCGTTGTCGTTCCGTGTCGGATCGCGCTATGGACCCTCTGCCGGGTCCGGGACAAAAGCTCCGCCTCGCTCGCGGCGCGGACGTGCCCGACGCTTTTTGCGATGCCGCCGCCGCGCGCCGCGATCTCGGCATAGGGTGTCCCGGCCACGCGCCACTCGTACTCGTCCAAGCGATAGTCGGCAAAGACGGTATGGGTGTGGCAGTCGACCAAACCCGGCATCACCACCGCCCCGCCAACGTCTACATGGTTGGTTTGCGCGGAAGTGCCCGTGGTGGCCAGAACCACATCGCGCGGGCCGACCGAAATCAGCCGGCCGCCGGCGACCGCCAGGGCGCCGTCGGCGATTATCGCCAAGTCCTTGAGCGCCGAGCGCACGCGCGGCGTGCCATCGCTCTTGGCGAGTGTCACCAGCTGGCCGCAGCCGGTGACGATGAGATCCGCAACGACGCGCTTGGTGGTCATTTCCGATGTGCGGGGGTCATGAGGAGTCTGGCAGCATGGGGATGCGAACCTGATCGCGGCGCGCCGCGTTGATCGCTTCCGGATAGCCGGCGTCGGCGTGGCGCGCCACACCCAGGCCGGGGTCGCCGGTCAAACAGCGCACCGCCTTCGCGTGCGCGTCTTCGGTTCCGTCGACCACGACCGCCAGTCCGGCGTGGATCGAGTGCCCCATGCCCACACCGCCGCCGTGGTGCACCGACACCCACGCCGCACCGTTGACCGCGTTCAACAGCGCATTCAAGATGGGCCAGTCGGCGACCGCGTCGCTGCCGTCGCGCATGGCTTCGGTTTCCCGATAGGGACTCGCGACCGAGCCGCTGTCGAGATGATCGCGCCCGATCACGACGGGTGCCGCCACCTTCCCCTTCGCCACCAAGTCGTTCAGGCGCTCGCCGAAGCGCGCGCGCTCGCCGTACTTGAGCCAGCAGATGCGCGCCGGGAGTCCCTGGAACTGCACCCGCTCGCGCGCCATAGTGATCCAGCGCGCCAGCGCTGGCCTTTCTCCAAACAGCTCAAGCACAAGTTCATCGGTGACCCCGATGTCTTTGGGATCCCCCGACAATGCGATCCAGCGAAACGGCCCGTAGCCCTCGCAAAACAACGGCCGAATGTAGGCGGGCACGAAGCCGGGGAACGCGAACGCGTCCGCGTACCCCGCCGCCTGCGCCTGCCCGCGGATGTTGTTGCCGTAGTCGAACACGGCCGCACCCGCGCGCTGGAAGCCCACCATCGCTTCCACGTGCGTCACCATCGACGCCATCGCGCGCGCGACGTACCCCTTGGGATCGCGCGCGCGCAGCTCCGCCGCACCCGCGACGTCGAGGCCTTGTGGCACGTAGCCGTTCAACGGGTCGTGCGCCGAGGTCTGATCCGTGACGACGTCGATCTCGATCCCCCGCGCGAGCAGCGCGGGAAATACGTCGGCCGCGTTACCCACGATCCCGATGGAGAGTGCTCTGCGGGCGCGCTTCGCCTCCATCGCCCGTGCCACCGCGTCGTCGACCGAATCGCAACGCACGTCGAGGTAGCGCGTGTCGAGGCGCTTCTGGATGCGCGACGGATCCACCTCGACCGCGATCACGACCCCGCCGTTCAGGGTCACCGAGAGCGGCTGCGCGCCACCCATGCCGCCCAGACCGCCGGTGAGAACGAGCCTGCCCGCGAGCGAGCTCTTGAACTCGCGCTCGGCGCAGGCCGCGAAGGTCTCGTAGGTGCCTTGCAGGATTCCCTGCGTCCCGATGTACATCCAGCTCCCCGCCGTCATCTGGCCGTACATCGCGAGCCCCTTGGACTCGAGCTCCCAGAAGTGCTCCCACGTCGCCCACTTGGGAACGAGCATCGAGTTGGAGATCAGCACGCGGGGCGCTCCCGGGTGGGTCGGAAAGACCGCCACCGGCTTGCCCGATTGCACGAGCAAGGTTTCGTCGCCGCGCAAATCACGAAGGGCGCGCACGATGGCGTGGAACGCGTCCCAGTTGCGCGCGGCTTTCCCGCGTCCGCCGTACACGACGAGATTCTTCGGGTCCTCCGCGACTTCGTTGTCGAGGTTGTTGCACAGCATGCGCAACGCGGCTTCCTGCGCCCAGCCCCGACACGACATCTCGCGCCCGCGCGCGGCGCGAATCCGTCCCGGAACGAACTCGGTGCTCATGCGCTCCCCCGCGCGGCGGCTGGTAGCAACTCGCCGACGACGCGTTCGACCCGTCGTACGATCTCTCCCGTCGCCACGCGCACTTCCAATGCCGCGAGGTGACCGGATAGCGATTGGTCGTGATCGACGAATGGGACGACCTCGCGCACTGCCGTGCGCGCTTCCTGGGTGCCGCGACCGGGCGCGAGCCCCTCGTGGAAATCCAGAGCTTGCGCGCCGCACAACAGTTCGATCGCCACCACGCGCGTGACGTTGTCCAGAACCCGCGAAAGCTTCAATGCACCGATGCTGCCCATGCTGACGTGGTCCTCGAAGCCCATCGAGGTGGGAATGGTGTCGACCGACGCCGGGTGCGCGTGCACCTTGTTCTCGCTCACGAGTGCGGCGGCCAGGTACTGCGCGATCATGAAGCCGGAGTTCAGGCCCGGGTTCTTTATCAAACAGCGCGGTACCTTGTCGCCGTCGCCGCTCATGAGCTGGTCGACGCGACGCTCCGCGATGGACGCGATCTCGCTCCCCGCGATGGCGAGCGCGTCGAGTGCGATCGCCATGTGCTCGCCGTGGAAGTTGCCGCCCGAGAGGGCGTCGCCGTCCTCCGGGAATATGATGGGGTTGTCGGTGACCGAGTTGACCTCGCGCTCGACCCACGACTCGACCCACGCGAGCGTGTCGACGACCGCACCCAGCACCTGTGGGAGGCAGCGAAACGAGTACGGGTCCTGCACGCGGTCGCACTCCTTGTGCGACGCGACCACCGCGCTATCCGCGAGCACCTTGCGAAACCCTTCCGCCACGCGCGCTTGTCCAGGGTGCCGCTTGAGCGCGTGCAGGCGCGCGTCGAAGACGCGGTCGGTGGCTTGGTAGGCTTCCAGCGACATCGCGGCCGCGCCCATCGCGGTTTTCACGAGGCGCCGCGCGCGCAGGGTCTCGCGCGCCGCCTGTGCCGCCATGAATTGGGTGCCGTTGATGAGCGCAAGCCCCTCCTTGGCGCGAAGCACGAGCGGTTTCACGCCCGCCGCCCTCAGCGCGTCGCGCGCGGGCATGCGCTTTCCGC
>JAKEHA010000240.1 GCA_022615275.1 Candidatus Latescibacterota bacterium | reverse complement strand
GGGGTCCGCCGGGGTGCGGCAAGACCACGCTCGCGCGCCTGATCGCGTCGCGCGTCAAGAACCGCTACGTCCCCTTCAGTGCCGTCACCTCCGGCATCGCGGAAGTCAAGCGCGTCATCGAGGACGCGCGCAAGCTGCGTTCGGTCGAAAGACTTCCGTTGTTGCTGTTCGTGGACGAGATCCACCGCTTCAATCGCGCGCAGCAGGACGCCTTCTTGCCGCACATCGAAGACGGCACCATCGTTTTCATCGGGGCCACCACCGAGAATCCCAGCTTCGAAGTGATCGGGCCGCTCTTGTCGCGCTCGCGTGTCTTCGTGCTGAACGCGCCCACCGAAGAGCACGTCGTGGCCATCATGGAGCGGGCGCTGCAGGACCGCGAGCGGGGTCTGGGAGAGCTTTCGATCGAGTGCGAGAGCGGCGTGTTGGATCTGATCGCCGATGTCGCTCAAGGCGACGCGCGCGTCGCGCTGAATGCGCTCGAGTACGCGACCACGCCTCTGGCACGCGCGGCCCCGCCGCGCGTGCTTACCAAAGCGCGTGCGCTGGAGGCGCTCCAGCGCCGCACGATCGCCACCGACAAGGCGGGCGAGTCGCACTACAATTTGATCTCCGCGCTCCACAAGAGCCTGCGCGGGGGCGACGCGGACGCGTCGTTGTACTGGCTCGCGCGCATGTGCGAGGCGGGGGAGGATCCGCTTTATGTCGCCCGCCGGCTGGTGCGCTTCGCGTCCGAAGACGTGGGAAACGCGGATCCGCAAGCGCTGGTGGTCGCGATCGCAGCGCGCGACGCGGTGGATTTCATCGGGTATCCGGAGTGCAAGCTGGCGCTGGCGCAGTGCGTGCTGTATCTCGCGCTCGCGCCGAAGAGCAACGCCATCTACACCGCCTACGGTGCCGCCGCCGACGTCGTGAATTCGACCGCGCCGTTCCCGGTGCCGCTGCACATCCGCAACGCACCCACGGGCCTGATGAAGGATCTCGGGTACGGCAAGGACTACGCGTATCCCCACGACGACCCGAACGCACCGCCGCAGCATTTCTTGCCCGACGCGCTCGCCGACCGGCGCTTCTACGAGCCGCGTGACGCGGGCTTCGAGGCGGAGTTGAAGCGGCGGCTGCAGGCGTTCCTCGCGCGAGCGAGAACGGACGAGGAGGATGCGCGTGACTCGTAGGTTCCTGCTGGCCGCGCTAGCCGGCATGGTTGCGATCGCCGTCTTCGGCGGTGTGCTCTACGGCGTCGTCTTCGCGGGGTTGTTCGAGTCGAACATGGGTCCCGCGACCGGCGTGATGAAGAACCCGCCCGATCTGCTCTGGGTCGGGCTCGCGCACGTACCGTTCGGCCTGCTGCTGACACTGGTCCTGGTGTGGCGAGGCGCACCCTCGCTACGACGAGGCGCGCTGACGGGCGCCGCGTTGGGCTTCCTGATGGCCGCCAGCTACGACCTCTCGCAGTACGGTACCACCCACCTTTGGACGCTCAAGCTGACCCTCATCGAACCCTTGATCACGATGGTCATGGTCGGCGCCGCGGGAGCAGTAACGGGCGCGGTCCTCGGACGAACGTCGCCTGGCCCCGAGTCGCGGTAATATTTCGAAAGCGCGCGGATCGATCTGCTACCATGCGCGCGTGTCGCGCGAATCCGTCCTGAGAGACTTCATCGACCGCCCCCCGGGGCACGCGCGCGTGCTCGGGCCGCCGGGCAGCGGCAAGACGACGCTCTTGGTCGAGCGCTACCGTGCGCTAGTCGCGCGCGGGCACTCGCCGCTCGTGATCGCGTTCGGTCGCGAGCAGCGCGAGGCGCTGCTCGATCGTCTCGTGCCCGACGGCGCCGCCATCCTGGGCCCGCTTCCGGTCACGACCCACGGCCACCTCGCCTCCGGCATTCTCGATCGCTCGCGCCCGGGGCGTCCGCGCACCCTGCGCGACGTCGACGAGCTGATAGTGCTCGACCGCGTGTTGGAGCGGGAAGACGCGCGCATGGAGAGCGACCTACGGTCGATCCAGCACTCGCGCTCATTTCGCGACGATGCAATCGATCTACTCCATGTGCTCGCGCAGAACGGCGTATCGGCGGAGGCGGCCGCACACGTGCGCGAATGCACAACGAACCGCCGCGCGCGCGACCTGCTCGGTCTGTACACGGCCTATCGACGCGCGCTCGACGAGCGCGGTCTGGTTACCTTCTACGACGCGGCGGGGGCGGCCGCTGCGTGCGTCGCCCACGATCCCGCATCCGCGCCCGCGCGCTACGATACGCTCCTTATAGACGATTTCCAGGATCTCGACCGCGGCCAGTTCGAATTGATCCGCGCGCTCGCCCCGCCCGGCGGCAACACGGCGGTCGAAGTCTTCGGCGATCCCACCGGCGCGCGCTTCTCGTTCCGCGGGACCAGCGATCGGTTTCTCAACGATATTTTTCCAGCCACGTATCGAACGCGGGAACTCGCGCTCGCGCCGGCGCGTGCAGGTGCATCGGCGCTGCTGGCCGCCACAACCGAGCTGATTCTGACGACGGCGTCGACCCCGGGAGGCGCGGCGGCGGTCGCCGATGCGCGCGAAAGAGACTTGCCGCTGTTCGCCACGGTTGCAGCCGACACCGGTGGGGAAGGCCGTGCGTGGAAGGTCGGCGTCACCGCGACCGCGGTCGTGGACGAGATCGCCGAGGCACAGCAAGCGGCACTGCTCGCGCGAACGTGGGCGCACAAAGTCGATCCCTCCGAGATCGCGGTGATCGCAATGGACGCCGATCGCTATCGGTCGCTGCTGTTGCTCGCTTTCGAGGAGCGCGGGGTCGTCGTCGACGTCGGCGGCCCCAGTGCGAACGCGACCGACGAGCTGATTCGCGCCGTGGTCGGGGTTCTCGGCCGCGACCCCGACGGCCGCTTCGCGGAATCGCTCGCGTCCTCGCCCCTGTTGCCCGCGCTGGAGCAGTCGTTTCCGCGCGGCGAGCGACCGGCCGACGTGGTGGCGTGGGTTCGCGAGGTTGCGGGTGCGCGCGGTGACGGCTTCGAGAAGTTCCTTCGCGACCACGTGATGCCGATCGCGGGCGGGGCGGGCCCGTCGGCGAGCGCGTCGGCCGAGCGCGCGATCGACGAGTGGCAGCGCTATCGAAGCGTGACGACGCTGATCCGCGCGTCGACGTCGTTCGACGAGTTTCGCGCCGCCTACTTGGATACGCCCGCGCCGCGCGCTCACCGCGCCGCGGCGGTGAGCGTGCTCTCGCCGCGCGAGGCGGTGGGGAGGTCGTTCGCGCGCACCATCGTCGTGGGGTGCGTGGACGGGGTGGTCGCGGGGAAAATCGCGCGCGAGGGGTACCTGCCGGTCGGAGCCCTCGCGCGCGCATTCGAGGGCACGGACGAGGAGACCTCGAGGCAGCTCGCGCGCCGCGTCGATCGCGACGAATCGCTTCGCCTCGCCGACGCGCTTCTATTGACGGCTCTAACCCGCGCGCGGGACCGCCTGGCCGTCTTCGCGCCGCGCAAGCTGGCGGGCGAGACGACGGCACCCGCGATCGCGCTGCAACCGCTCTTCTCCGACGGCGACGAGGCTGCACCGCGCAGCGTCGCTCCCGCGCTCGCGGCGGCGCGCGTCGTGGCCGATAGCAGCCGCTCCGAGGCGGCCGCGGCGCGCGTGCGTTCCTTCGACCGCGCGACCGCATGGAGGCTC
>JAKEHA010000239.1 GCA_022615275.1 Candidatus Latescibacterota bacterium | reverse complement strand
GTTTGCTTTTGGAGCAGGCGGAGAAGTCCGCAGCCAATATCGAAGACGATGCCGAGAAGGCCTGGGCACTGATGAATATCGCGAGCGCCTGGGCGAACCTGGGCCGCTTCCGGCACGCCGCCGACATCTTCGAGCGAGCGGCGACAAGTGCCGAAGCGATCCCCGACGCTGAGAAAGACCGCCGAGGCACGACCCTGATGCTGATTGCTAGGGCCCAGGCCGAGGTCGGTGAGTGGCACGGCGCGGCGAAGACCGCCGACGTCAAGGCCGTGCCCATCAAGGCCGACGCAACGACCGAAGCCATCCCGGCCACTCCGGAATTCGCGTACACGGGCAAGTACCCGCTCGCGCGCTTCCTCTACGTGTACGTCAATCACAAGCCGGGGACCGAGCTGGATCCGCTGCGACGCGAGTTCATTCGCTTCATGTTCAGCAAGCAGGGCCAGGAGAGCGTGGTCAAGGACGGTTACTACCCGGTCAACGCGAAGATCGCGGGCGAAGAACTCGCCAGGCTGGGGATTCAGGTCAGCAGTCGATAGTCGAGCGCTGCCGGCGCAAGAGAGGTAATCACGGGCCGGTGGGCGACGTCGATTTCGGCGTCGCCCATTCGTGCCTTCCACCATGGCGACACCGCGCAACGCAGAACGTCGCGGACGTAACCGCCGTACGCGCTGGGCCGTGAGATTCGCGGACCGGCTGGCCGCGGCGTGCATCTCCGTCGGCGGAATCGGCACCATCCTGGCCGTTTCCGCCGTGTTTCTTTTCCTGGCCAGCGTGGTGGTACCGCTCTTCCAGACCGGCGACGCCGCGCCGGTCGCGACGACGCCGATCGACGCGTCGGGGGGCGCGCGGCGCGCACTGCACGTCGGCACCGACGAATATCGCGTGCTCGGGTGGTCGCTCGACGCGGACGGCACGGTGCGCGTCTTTCGCGCCGACACCGGCGACGGCGTGGCGACGATGCGTGTCGCACCGTCGGATTCGCTGGTCGCGACCTCGTTCGACGTCGCCTCGCGCTCCTTCGCACTCGGCCTCGCCGACGGGTCGCTGGTGTTCGGGCGCGTCGTGTTTCGCACCGACTTTCCGGACCCAGCGTCCATTTCCGAACAGGGTTCGTCGCTCGCGCCCGGGACCGCGATGGTCGTTGACGGCGCCGTCGTAGAGAAGACGCCGGACGGCACGCTGCGACGCCAGACTCCGGCAGCGCCGGTCGATGTCCGGGTTCCCTCGGTCGTGCGCGGCGCGGTGCGCGCCCTCGACCATATCGCGATCAACTCGGGCTACCTGGTCGCCGCCCTCGGCGAAGGCGATTCGGTGGCCGTCTGCCACGTCGCTCGCAGCGAGAACGAGTTCACCGGCGAGGTGTCGCTGTCCGTCCGCCGCGGCGTACTGGTGCCGCGCGGGGGAGCGGCACCCGAGCGCGTGGTCGTGGCCGAAGCGGGTTCGATCGTGTACGTCGTCGACGCCGCGGGTCGCGCCACGTTGTGGGACACGCGCGACGTAACCTCGCCCACCGTGGCGGCTGCGGCCGACGTGGTGGAATCGGGACGGCGCGTCACCGCGCTCGCACCACTGCTCGGGCGCACCACCATCCTGGTGGGCTCCGACGACGGCGCCGTGACGACGTGGTTTCGCTACGCGCCCGAGAAGGGCGGCGACGACGAGCCGGAGTACGTTTCCGCGCTCTCCCAAGGGCAGCGCTTCGGCGGCGACCGGGCACCGGTCACGGCACTCACCGCGTCGGCGCGCGAGCGCGTGTTCGTGGCCGGCTATGGCGACGGTCGCGTGCGCGTCCTGCAAGCGACGAGCGGCAAGAAGGTGGTGGACTTCAAGGCCGGCGCCACGCCGGTGACGGCGGCCGCCTTCGCGCCCAAGAGCGACGGCCTGGTCGTGCTCGACGCGAACGCGTTTCGTTCCTACGACCTCGATCTCAAGCACCCGGAAGTGACGGTGCGCTCGCTGTTCCGGCCCGTGTGGTACGAAGGGTATCCGCGCGCGGAACACGTGTGGCAGTCGTCGGCGGGCACGGACGACTTCGAGCCCAAGCTGGGATTGTGGCCGCTCGTGTTCGGAACCCTCAAGGCCACGTTCTACTCGATGCTCTTCGGGGTACCGCTGGCGCTCTTGGCCGCGATCTTCACGAGCGAGTTCGTTTCTCCGGGCGCGCGTCCGCGCCTGAAGACGCTCATCGAATCGATGGCGAGTCTTCCCAGCGTCGTGCTGGGCTTCCTGGCCGCGCTCGTGATCGCGCCCTTTGTTCAGCGCGCGGTGCCGTCGGTCATCGTCGGATTCATCGCGATCCCGGCGGTGTTCCTCGCGGCGGCGTACGCGTGGCAGGCGATCCCCCAGACCGTGGTGCGACGGCTGGATCGCTTCCGTCTCTGGATCGCGCTCGCGCTGCTCCCGGTGGCGCTTCTAATCGCCCGCATGGGCGGTCCGTGGATGGAGCGCGCGCTCTTCGGCGGCGACATGATGGGATGGCTGGCCGGGGGGGCCGGCGGCGTGTTCGGCGGCTGGTTCGTGCTCGCGCTACCGGTGAGCGCGTTCGCGACCGTGTTCGTCATGGGCCGGCTCACGGGCCGCGCCATTCGGGACCTGGCCGCGCGCTCGACGCGCTCGCGCGTGGCCGGCTTCGATCTCGCTCGCTTCGTGGCCGGGGCGATGCTCACGATCGTGCTGGCGACCGCGTTCGCGGCGGTGCTCGCGGCACTCGGCGTCGATCCGCGCGGCGGCTTAATGGGGACCTACGTGCAGCGCAACGCGCTGGTGGTGGGATTCGTGATGGGCTTCGCGATCATTCCCATCATCTACACCATCGCGGAAGACGCGCTCTCCGCGGTTCCGGATCACCTGCGAGCCGCGTCGCTGGGCGCGGGCGCGACACCGTGGCAGACCGCGATTCGCATCGTGCTGCCGACCGCGATGAGCGGCCTGTTCTCCGCCATCATGATCGGCCTGGGGCGCGCGGTGGGCGAGACCATGATCGTGCTGATGGCGGCCGGCAACACGCCCGTGCTCGAGATGAACGCGTTCAGCGGATTTCGTACGCTGTCGGCCAACATCGCGGTCGAGCTTCCCGAGGCGGTGCGCAACAGCACGCACTACCGCACGCTGTTCCTGGCGGCCTTGCTCCTGTTCTTCATGACCTTCGTCATCAATACGGTGGCCGAGATCGTGCGCATGCGATTCCGCAAGAGGTCGGCGCAGATATGAGCATGCCGGTGGCGAGCACGAATCAGGGTCCGCCGCGCAAGGCGCCGCGCGCGCGCGCCGGTACTTCACTCTTGGCCCAGGGCGAGAACATGCTCTGGCTGACGGGTGGGGCGCTGGCGGTGTGCTCGGTCATGATCGTCGGTTTTCTGGTGCTCGTGCTGGCGCAGGGAACCGCGACCTTCTGGCCCAAGCCGCTGGTCGAAGTGACGCTCGACGACGGGCGCGTGCTCCTCGGCGAGGTGACGCGCGCGGAGCGCTTCACGCCCACGCCGGAGACGATGGCGGGATGGGCCGAGGAGGCGCGCAGGCGCTACCAGAAGGAAGCGGCGGCGCGCGGCGGCGAGTCGACGCGCCGGCTGGTTCGCACCGGCAACTTCGAGCTGACGGGGACGCACTTCGAGTGGATCGACGACGTCACCGTGGTGCGCGAGTCGCGCCCCGACTGGGCCACGCTGCTCGAGCGGCGCGCGTGGGGGCGCTTCTACGGAATCCCCAAGGAGTTTCGAATCGACGGCGAACCCGTCGCCACCAGCCCGAGCGCGGCGTGGCGCGAGTTCCGTCGCCACCACGACGCGGTCGCGACTCGCTTCGAGCGGCGTTACAGTCTGCAAAAGCACGATTTC
>JAKEHA010000238.1 GCA_022615275.1 Candidatus Latescibacterota bacterium | reverse complement strand
CCGGGATGCTCGAAGCGGCGGCGCGGCTCGACGCAAAGCCATTGGTCGTAATCCTGGATCAGTTCGAGCAGTTCTTCGTCCCGGCGTACGTGCTCGCGTCGGTAATCTGTTCGGCGCGCGGCGGGCACTACTACCGGGACAATCGCTTCGAACGGGATGCGGTCGCCGTCGCGTCGCGCGCACACGATACCCTTCAGCCCGGAGGAAGGCATTCGTGAGGGTGGCGGTCCCTCGATATGGGTTTGACTGCAGCGTCGAACTGGCCTAGACTAAACCGGTTACAGGGCCGATGGGGGACGGCCCGCGCGAACGATCCACACCAGTCGATGCCCCGGCGCGAGGCCGGGGGGGACGGGATGCCCATCAAGAACCAGTTCCTCCCACGCGCGCGGTTGCTGCTCGCGGTCGCGATGACGTTCCTCGGAACGATCGCGGTGCCGTCGGTCCGGGCCGCCCTCGACCCCGACTCGCTCTATTTCGCCCGTCATCCCTCGCTGCTCTACGGGCCGGCCGATCTCCCCGGCTTGCGCGCGCGCGTCCAGAGTCCGGGTGCTCCCGCCGACGCGTACGCGTTCATCCGCGACGTCGTCCAGACCGAGTACCCCGTGGTTCCCTTCGACTCGCTCATCGCCAACGACTTCGCGCAGGAGCCGATCGTCAACCTGGGACTGGCGGCCTACCTCGATGACCCCGTCGATTCGACCGCGCTCGCGCTCGGGCGCGACCTGACACTCCACATCGCGCGCACGTGGGACGTCGACAGCGACGCGTACGGGTCCGCCCTGCGCCTGCGCGCCCTCGCGATCGGCTACGACACCTTCGGCCTCGTCGCCACACCGGAGGAGCGCGCGGAGATGCGCGCCGAGGCGTCGAGCTACATCGCGTATATCACCTCGGGCATGAGCTACGACATCTGGCTGTGGCGGCCGTACGTGAGCAACAAATCGGCGATGCTGGCCGCGTCGCTCGGTCTGGCCGCGATCGCGTTCGCCGGCGAGATCGAACCGGCGTTGACCGCGGCGGCGTTCGCGCGCTCCGACGCGCTGTACGCGGTCTGGCACGAGGCGCACCTGGCCGACGACGCGTGCTATCGCGAGGGTGCGCTCTACGCCCTCTGGAGCCTGCGGCATTTGGTCTACTACTTTCACGCCCGCAATCGCTACGACGGGTCGCAGTACTCGAACGACTGGGCCCTGCGATGGATGGAGCGCTGGCTGGCCTATGAGCTCGACCCGCGCGGGGGCGCCCGGCTGAACAACCTCGGCGACCTGACGGACTACTTTCACCCGCTCGCGCGCCACACGGCCTATTTCGACTGGGCGATGTCGGAGTGGGGCAGCGGGCTGTCGCGCTATCTCTGGGACCGCGCGTCGGGGCCGCTCGGCGTCGACATGGGAGACGAAAACGACAAGGCCGGCACGGTGCTCTGGCACCAGGACGTGCCGTCGGTGAACCCGGGCACGATTCTGCCCAGGAGCGTGCTGTGGGAGTCGCGCGGGCTCTACTACTACCGCTCGGGTTGGGCCGACGGGGCCGCCTCCGACGACATCTCGATCAGCTTCTTTTGCGGGGAGTTTCGGGGCGGGCACGCGCAGGAGGACCAGACGCAATTCACGCTGACCGCCTTCGGCGAGAAGCTGGTGGTCGACCACGGCGCCGGAACCACCGCCCGGCAGAGTGAAGCGCACAACATCGTGCGCATCGACCAGGCGGGCCAGCACAACGCGGGCAACTCCATCGGCACCGACGGCCGCATCGTCGCGTCGATGCTGACCGACTTCGCGGACCACCTGTGCGGCGACGCCACCGCCGCCTACACGACCTACAGCCCCTACAACGCCGCCGGCGTTCCCTACCCCGATACCGACTGGTCGTGGGGCTATGCCGGAGCGAACCCCGTCGAGCACGCGCTGCGCCGCGTGCTGGTCGTGCACGGCGAGGACTTTCCCACCTACCTCATCGTGCAGGACGACATCGAGAAGAGCGGCGCCGTGCACCGGTACGACTGGTGCGCGCACTTTCCGGACGCGGCGACCGTCGACACCTCGATTCCGGCCGGCCCGATCGGCGTGGCGGTCGGCGGTACCCGCCTCGACGTACATTCGATCTTCCCGCTGAAATCGAAGTTCGCCGGCGTGCAGGTGTTCTCGTTCGACAACGAGTCGGAGGACCCGGACTCGAAGATGCTGATGCTCACGTCGTTCACCGTCAATCCGAAGTTCGCGATGCTCTTGATGCCGCGTCGCGACACCGACCCCGCCCCGTTGGTGCACTCGTCGATGTTCCCCGCGGGGACGATCAGCGTGGTCCAGGCGCCATCGGGCGCGATCGACGTCGTCTTCGCGCGCGGCAATCGCGCCGGGCCGGTGGCACCCATGCCGCTCTTCGAGATCCCGGACGCCGAGGGCTGCGGCTCCCTGGCCATCGACGCCGAGCTGGCCGTCGTTCGCATGGGCAGCGAAGGCGTCTCGCGTTACCTCGCCGTCGACGCGCGCTCGATCGCGTGCGCGGCCGGCGACATCGTCACTTTCTACGACGCCCCCGCGACGGTCGCCTTCGACGGCACCCGCGTGCACATCGACCGCCCGCACGCGACCTTTCGCATCCTCGGCGACGGCGTCAGCGAGGTCGTGTGCCAGGGGGAGGTCGTGCCGACCGCTCTGGACGGGAGGTACCTGGTGCGCGTGTCGGCCACCGACGTGCCCGCACCCGCGCCGCGCGAGGGCCTCGCGCTGCGTGCGTATCCGAATCCGTTCAATCCGTCGGTGCGAATATCGTTCGCGACTCCGTCGCGCGGGTACGTGGACGCCGCGATCTACGACGCCGCCGGGCGTTTCGTGGCGAGATTGGTGGCGCGTGACTTGCCCGGCGGCGAGCACGCGCTCTGGTGGGACGGTCGCGACCACGCGGGTGGCGCGGCGGCCAGCGGCGTGTACTTCTTGCGCGTGCGGGCGGGGTCCGCGCGCGAGACCCTGAAGTTGGTGTTGCTGCGCTAGGCCGCGGGACCTTCCTCGGCGCCCACGATGACGGGGGAGAGGCGCGCGAAGGCGGCGCGCAGGGCGCGCTCGACCGCATCGGGCGTTTGTGCGCGCGCGAAGACGAAGCCGGTATACAGGAACCCTTCGGGCAGCGGCTCCAGCGATTGGCCCGGTCTGGCCGCGACGATCACTTCTTCGATCCCTTCCACCTCGCACGCCGCCGCCACGCCGCGCATCGACTCGAAGCGGCCGCGACGCGGAGACTGCATCATCCACACCCCCGCGGCGCGCGCATCCAGCGCCGGTAGCTCGCCCAGGAGCCCGAGCGCATCGGCCAGGATGACGTCCTCCAGGGAGCGTCCGTCGGCGAAGCGCACCACGCGCGAGCACAAGCCGCCGATCGAGCGCGCGTGCACTTCGATGGGAAAGACGCCTTCGCCGCTGCCGCGCAGTTCGACGTGGAAGGGACCGTGCGTGAGCCCGACCGCGCGCACCGCGGCCTCGGTCACGTGGACGATACGTTCGACCGCCGTTTCACCGAGCCGTGACGGTGTCACGTACATGGTCTCGGGAAAGTACGGGCCTTGCAAGGGGTCGGGTTTGTCGAAGACGCCGAAGACATGCGCGCGCCCCTTGTGAACCAACCCCTCGACCGCGACTTCCCATCCGGGCACGTACGATTCCACCAGCAAGTGTGAGCGCGCCGACTCCTCCATGCGGGACGCGTTCGATTGCACCAGTGCCGCCACACGCGCGAAGGCGTCGACGAATTGCGACGCGTTGTCGACGCGGATGACGCCGCGACTGGCCGCCATCGCGAGCGGCTTGACCACGGCGGGATACGAGACCGACCGCGCCGCGTCCATGTAGCCGTCGAACGGCACCAGCCGATACGCGGGCTGCGCGATGCTCGCGGCCCGCATGCGCTCGCGCGCGCGGTGTTTGTCGAGGGCCGCGCGCACCGCCTCCGCGGGACTGTGCGCGAGGCCGAGGGCCTCCGCGATCACGGCCGCCGCCAGCGTGGCCTGGTCGTCGACCGCGACCACCGCGCCCACGGGATGCGACCGGGCGAGCGCATACGCGCGCGCCGCGGCGTCGGCCGGGTTCGTGAAGTCGAAGGTCGGCAGGTCGACGGGGTGCAGGTGCGAGAGCGAGTTGGGCGACTCGGAGGCGATGCTCAAGTCGACCGGCAGGCGCTGCGCGGCGCGAATGAACGCCTCGGCGCGATAGGTCGAGGTCGGGACCAGCAGGAGCAGGCGCGGCTTCATCGCGTGCTTGGAGAAGGGCGCAGCGGCGTCTACTTCGACGACGGCGCGTAGTAGGGATTGCGCCCCGCCGCGTGGTCGGTGGTGTCCATGATGGCGCCGACCTCGGGGACTTCGTCGCGAATGGTGCGTTCCACGCCGTACTTGAGCGTTACGCTGACCATGCCACACCCCTGGCAGCCGCCGCCGAACTCGAGGAACACCGTGTTGTTGGCGACGTCGAGCAGGCGCACGACGCCGCCATGGCTCGCGACGGCGGGATTGATGATGGAGTCGAGCACCTGCTGGACGCGACGGCGCGTCTCCTGCGGGTCCAGCTGGCCCTCGGTGACGGCCTCGGAAATGGGCGCGCCCGACGCCAGTGCGTCGCGGATAGCGGCGCCCACGCGCGGGGCCTTGAGTTCCCAATTCGCGTCGCCGAAGAGTGTCACGCGCACGGTGTCGTGATTGACGAGCACCTCGGCCACCCCCTCGATCGCGAACAGCCGATCGATCAGCACCGACTCGCGCGACTGGTCGCGATCACCGAAGTACGCGGACTGTCCCGGATACACCGGCTCGCTGACCGTGAAGGTGCACTGCTCGGGGTGCATCATCGACGGTGTCGCCGTGATGCGCACCGAGCGCCCTCCCGGAAGCTCGAAATTGAAGGTCAGCTCTTCCATGGCGAGTCGATCATAGGTAACGCGCGGCAGTCACGCAAGCGTTCCCTCGCCGCCGGCATGCCGCGTCCATGCGTGGAGAGAGCCCAACTGGCCCTCGGTGGGCTCCGCTCAGCAGAACCAGTCCTCGGTGAGACGCGGCACTCGCCCCGCGCGGCGCGGCACGGATCGTCCCGCGCCGGCCACACCTGCCGCCCCGCGCATGCGCACGAAGGCGGATTCGTGGTCGACGTTCGCACCCGCCAAGTCGGCCGCGGTGCGTGCTAGCGCGCGCTGCAATTCGTCCATCGACGGATCGGGGTGGCGCCACGCGTACGAGAACGTCTCGGGGTCGAACCCGCCTAGGTGCGGGCGCATCTCCTCGGATGCAAGCAACAAGGATCTCTCGGGGACGAGCAACCGGATCGAATACTGCACGGGATCGACGTGGCCGACGAGCCCCTCGCCGTCGACGATGTCGAAGATCTCAGCGTAGCTCGCGCGCGTCTCCCAGGGCGTGAAGGGAACGAAGGTGGGTCGCAGCACGCCTCCTCGCGCGCGGAAGCGCCGTATGACCGACAACGCGTCGGCGCGCGTGTGGCCCTTGGAGAGCGCCTGCAGCACGGCGTCGTGGAACGACTCGACCGCGGAGACGACGAACGCGTTGCCGAGGTCGTGCAGCTCGGCGACGACGTCGTCGTGGCGAAGGAGGTGCTCGATCTTGGCGGTGTAATCGAAGGTCGCGCCGGGGAAGCGACGCGCGAACTCGCGCGAGACGCGCAACGCGTGCGTGGGTCCGTTCAAGAAATCAGGGTCGGCGAAGGTAACGTGGCGCGCGCCGCGGGCGACCACGCGTGCCACGTCGTCCAGCACCGCCGCGACCGGGAGCACGTAGAACGACCCCGTGTAGGCGGGCGGGAGCGGGCAGTGCCGGCAGGCGTGCTTGCACCCGCGCGTGGTCGCGACATAGCCGACGTCGATGCGTTCGTCGCCGAGGGCGAGCTTCACGTAGCGTTCGG
>JAKEHA010000038.1 GCA_022615275.1 Candidatus Latescibacterota bacterium | reverse complement strand
GAACGCGCGTCGTTTCTCTACGACGGCCGGCCCGTGCTCGCGTCGATCGACCTCGAGGTGGCGGAGGGCGAGTGCGTAGGCGTCGTCGGGCGCAACAGCGCCGGGAAGTCGACGCTCTTGGCGCTCGCGGGCGGGGCGATGGCGCCGGAGTCGGGGACGGTGGCTCGCACGCCCGCGACGGCGGGAGTGCTGTATCTGCCGCAGACACCCGAACGAATGTTCTTCGCGGAGACCGTGCGAGAGGAGATCGCCTTCGGCTTGAAGCTCCTTCCTTCGCACCGTGGGAAAGGCTCGCAACAGATCGACGCGGTCGTGGAAATCAGCCTGCGCACCGTCGGCCTCGACCCCGCGGAAGTGATGGAGCGCCCGCCCTTCGAATTGAGCTTCGGCGAAATGCGCCGCGTGGCCTTCGCGATCGCGCACGCCATCGCGCCCGATCTGCTTCTCCTCGACGAACCGGCCTCGTGCCTCGACCGCGCCGGCCGCGACGTGCTCGCAACGCTGGTCGCCTCCCGCCTCGACGCCGGCGCCGCCGTCGTCGTCGCTTCCCACGATCGCACCCACCTCGACGACCTCTGCGACCGCGTTCTGACGCTGGAAGACGGGCGGTTGCGCGCCTAGGGCAGCCTTTGCCGCAAGGTTTAGGCTTCGGTTGACGCGCCTGCCACCCGACCGGTACTATCCAGCCTTACCTCAGGAGGAGGAACACGTGGATTATCAATCATTTGGCGCCGTCGCGCGCCTGCTCGCCGTGGCGAGCATTTTTGTGACCGTCGTCAACGCGATCTGGCGTCACGGCGACATCGACCTGACCGGTCGTCACGCCAATATGCGAACCCTCTATCTGCGCTCGATCGTGCTGGGCGTTGTCGTCGCCGCACTCGCGCGCATCAACGTGGTCGCGATGCTCCGCGACCAGGCGGCGTTCGACGGATACCTGGCGTTTCCGCAGATGGATCTCGTCGACGACGTCGTCGGCATTCTCGTCACCGGCGTGGTGATCGCATTCCTGTCCAAGCTCTGGAACGATCTCTTCGACGTGCTCTACGAGTTCAAACGCTTCCTGCGCGGCAAGGCCAACGCGCTCCGGCCCGACGAGGGATCCTCGCGCGTGCGGGAGGGTCGCGACGGCCGTGACGGCCGCGATCGCGATCGCGATCGCGACATGCGCCGCGGTCGTCGTGGCGGCCAGCGCGGCGGGCGCCCGATGGGCGGCGGCATGGGCGGGGATCGCGACAACGACCGTTTCCGGGATCGCGACCGGGACCGTGGGGACCGCGGCGATCGTCCGGATCGCGAGCGCGAGGTTCGTCGCCCCGAGATACCGAGGGAACCCGGTGGCAACCCTTGATCGCTTCCGCCTGCTAGGAAAGAGCGGGCTTCGGGTCTCGCCGTTGTGCCTGGGCACGATGACGTTCGGGACCGAGTGGGGTTGGGGGGCCGATAAGGAAGAATCGCGCCGCGTGTTCGACGGCTACGTCGAAGCCGGCGGCAACTTCATCGACACCGCCGATTTTTATACGGGCGGCACCAGCGAATCGTGGCTCGACGAATTCACGCAGGGCCGCCGCGATGCGCTCGTCGTCGCCACCAAGTACACGATGTGCACGACCCCCGGCGACCCCAACGCGGGGGGCTCGCACCGCAAAAACCTGATCCAATCGCTCGATGCCAGCTTGAAACGGCTGCGCACCGACCGCGTCGACCTCATGTGGGTGCACGCGTTCGATGCCACCGTGCCGATCGAGGAGACCATGCGCGCGCTCGACGACGTCGTGCGCGCCGGCAAGGTGCTCTACGTCGGGGTCTCGAACTGGCCCGCGTGGACGACGACACGCGCGAACACGCTGGCCGATTTGCGCGGGTGGTCGCCCTTCATCGCCAACCAAGTCCAGTATTCGCTGATTGAGCGCTCGATAGAGCGCGAAATCTTACCAATGAGCCGCGAGCTGGGCCTGGGCGTGACACCGTGGTCGCCGCTGGGCGGCGGGATTCTCTCCGGCAAGTACGCGCGCGCCGACGCCGGCAGCAAGGACGCGATCGACGAGAGTCTGCGTCGCTCGGCGAACAAGGCCCGCCAGAACGATCGCAACGCGGCCATCGTGTCCGCGCTGGCCGCGGTCGCGAAGGAAGCGGAGCGCACGCCGGCGCAGGTGGCGATCCGGTGGCTCCTGCAGAAGCCGGGAGTCGCGAGCGTGATCCTGGGTGCGCGCACGCGCTCGCAGCTCGACGACGATCTGCAAGCGGCCACGTTCGAGCTTTCGCGCGAGCATATGGATCGTCTGGACGAAGCCGGCAAGCTCGAGCTCGGTTACCCCTACGAATATCTCCGCAGCCCGACCATCACGAAATTCATGTACGGAGGCGCGAAGATCGAGTAGCCGCGTCCGCCATGTCTCGAACCACCCCGGCCATTGCGTCGCTCATCGCAGCGTTGCTTCTCGTCGCGCAGGCCCCCGTCGCCCAGCGTCGCCATCCTCCGCGCACACCGGCCGACTCGCTCGTCGCCGCCATCGACCCTCTGTTCGTTGCGACGCAGTTCGATTCCATGCTGGACAGCATCGAGGCGTTCCGCGGCGGAGCCCGTCGCCACGGCCCTTCGCCTGGCCCAACTCGACATCGCGCGCGTGCCCGAGACGGTCCACCCCTTTTTCTGGGCCGGCTTCGCCGTCGTCGGGGACGGCTCGATGGTAGTTGATATCGAGGAGCGTCGCGGGCGATTCGCCCCCGATCCTCCTGGCCGGTCCCGCCGTGGTATTTCTTGTTGCCGTGGCGTGGGTTATCCGGCGTCGACGCGCCCCCGTGTCCGTGGGATAATTCTGCCCTCGGCCTATTTCCTTGTGACGAACGAGGCCCCCTGCGTCTAAGCATACGTGGGACAAAACGGTCCCCGACGAGCAGTTGCTCCGGGTCGCCCG
>JAKEHA010000237.1 GCA_022615275.1 Candidatus Latescibacterota bacterium | reverse complement strand
CGGGTTGCGGTGCGCCCGCGTCCCTGGGCAGCGGCTCACGATAGGCGCGCACGCGATCGAGCCGGCGCACGAACGAGAGCGACGCGATGCGGCCGATGTCGCCGGCGTCCGCTTCGACGGAAACCGCGTTGAGCCAGCGCGACACGTGCCGCACGCGGGCGCCGGCGCGCGCGACTTCGCTCACATAGGCGGAGGCAACGGGGCGATCGTAGCCATCGGCCGCGACGCGGTTGCGCTCGCGACGGGCGCGCGCGCGCGGCGAGATTTCGACGTTCGCCGCTCCCTGCTTGTCGGTGAAGTAGACCCACGCCCGCACCGTCTCATTGGGAGAGGCCGTTCGCATCGCGTCCGATAGGCGCGGCGCGACCTTGCTGGTTTGGTTTGCGTGCGCGACCGCGACGGTCACAAGGCCTGCGATCAACGCAACGCCTGCGGTGCGAAATCGACTAGTCCGCATGGCTCCAGATATCCCCATCGGAGTCTCCCAAGACGACGTGCCACGGTTCGTGGTCGGTAAGCCACGCTTCCGGGATGCGGCCCTCCCACCCCGCGACGACCCACGTGTTGCGCGCGGCGCGTGGATAGAACCCGAGTGAGCGCACGACCCGCGTGGCCCACGCCTGCGTGGTCAGCACCGAGAGCGAACGGCAGGCCGTCGCCGACGCCTGCACGATGACGTGCGAGAGCAACCACTCGAGCGTGGCGACGTCTCCTTTCGCGACCAGGAAATCCGTCACCACCGCACGCTTCTCTCCCACGGCCGAAGGGCGCCACACGATGAAGCCCGTAACGTCCCCGTTCTTCGATGCCACGGCGAGACGATACGACAGGTTGGGGTGCCTGGCGTAGCGCCAATTGAGGTAGGCGGCGTCGCGAGCGAGCGTGATGCCGTAGCTCGCACCCAGGCGGGCCCAGGCCGCGTCGTGCGCGGGGTCGAAGCCCTCGATCGAACCCACGGCCCCGCCGGCGCGGGCCAGCGTTCGGTGCGCGCGGCCGAGCGAACGAATCCGCGTCGCCGCGAGGCCGATGCGCGCGACGAGGCGCTTACCGGGCGGCAGGTTCTTCTGCGCCACGAACGGCGCGACGTCGAGCGCGAGCGTGTACGTCGTGAGCGGCGCGGCGTCCGCGAACCCGCACGCGAGATGAATCTTGTAGCACGGGTCGGTCATCCACATGCCGCCGGGGAAGAAGTCTCCCTGCGCACGCGCGTTGTCGACCACCAGCTTGGCCAGTCCTTGCCCGCGATAGTCCGGGTCCACCAGGAGATCGTGGGTGAAGCGAACCGCGACGCGCTTGCCTTCGATCCAGAAGTCCGCCGGCATGTAACCAAGACTGCCTGCGACGCGGTCCCCGTCGAGGATGACATGTCGAAGCGGAAAGCGCTCGCGTCCCGGCATGCGCTCGTGCATCGACGCGATCACGCGCCGCCGGTGCTCGCACTCCCCGGCCCCCAGCACCTTGGCGATGAAGCGCAGGTAGGCCGGCTCGTGCAGCTCGCGCCGGTAGGCGACCACGGTGAGGGGCTGCGCGTTCACGCGCCACCGCCTCGCGCGTGGGCGCGCCACGAGCCGCCCTCGGGCCCGGAGCGCCCGGTCAGGCGCCCTTTGACGTCGCGCAGGAAACGGGGTAACCCGCTCACTTCGGCGGCGAACTCGGACAACGTGATGCGGTTGTGCGTCAGCACGCAGCGCGGGATTTCGAAGGGATCTTGAAACGGCGTCACGGCGGTCTTGATCGTGGTTACCGCGCTTCGATAACCCGCGTCGACCGCGTGCCGGCGCGTGCGCGTGTCGTAATCGGCCGGACCACCGTTGGGATAACCGAAATGCTCGCACGCGCGTCCCGTCGCCGATTCGATGAGGCGCTTGGACTCGATCAGCTCGTGCCTGGCTTGCGCGTCGCTCATGCGCGTGACGATGGCGTGGCTGCACGTGTGCGACCCCACCTCGATGCCGAACTCGGGCAATCGCGCGAGCTCGCCGGGCGAGAGGGGGGCGAAGTCGGTCCACACCCCGGCCAGTCGCGCCGAATCGACGCCGAGCCGTTCGACGATACGGTCGAGGAGCGCGACGCGCTCGGCGTCGTCGAGGGACTTCAGGATCGCGAGCACGCTCCGTTCCGCGGCCATCTTGTCGGCGTCGCCCGCGAGCGGCAGGTCGAGCGCTCCGCGCGGAGTATCGATCGCAAGGCGCGGCTCGCGCGCGAGGTGGAGTGCCGCCAAGAGCCGGTCGGGCCATAGCATCTGGCCGCGCCACACGAAATCGGTGGCCGCGTACAAGATCGCGGGAATGCCGAGCCGCTTCAGCACCGGCGCGGCTTGCGTGAGGACGTCGCGATATCCGTCGTCGAAGGTGATCGCGACCGCGCGCTCGGGCAGCGCGGCGCGTCCCTCGAGCCAGTCGACCAGGCGCGACAGCGAGACTGCGTGGTACCGGGACGCGATGAACGTCATCAAGCGCTCGAAGATGGGACGGTAGAGGTGCAAGCCCTCGTGGTTGCACAAATGCCCGGGCGCTTCGCCCGTGACCCCGTGGAACACCAACACGACGGGGCGATTGCGGTTGAGAAACGCGAACGCGCGGTCGACGCCGAGGGCTCCGGAAATCGAGAATACGGTTTGCTTCAACGCGTGGACTCCAGATGCGGCCGGCTGGACGCGCCGGCGGAGGTTTCAATTATACCTGAACCGCCGGGTTGACGGAAGCGGCGTGCCGCTAGCGACCATCGCGCGCGAGGAAATAGTCCACGAAGGCTTCCGCGGACACGCGGTTCCCCAGCGAGGTGTAGTGATCGTCGTAGATCGCTTCCCCGGCCGCCATGCGCGGGATGAACAGCGGCGTCGGGTCGACGAGCGGGATGGCGCGGCGTGCGCAATAGTCGTGCAGACGCGGCGCCCACGTGTCCTGCTCGGCCAGCGGAACCGCGACTTCTTGTTCGCGCGGCACGCGCAGGATAATGAACGCGCGCCCCTGCGCCGCGACCTCGCGGTGCCAGCGGTCGAGAATGCGCTCCACCAGCGTCCACGCGTCCTCGACCAACTCCTGCGGCCACGCGGAGGGCACCATGGTGACGCCGCTTCCCTGCGCGCCGCCCGCGCGGTCGGCTTCGGTGACGGCGCGCTTGATGCCGTAGCGTTTCAAGAGTTTCAAGCGCCCTTCGATCGTGCTCACCACCAGCGAGTTGGCCTTCGCGCGCTGCATCGCGCGGTGCCACCACGTCGTCTTGTGGCCGTAGCGCTGGTTGAACGAATCGTCGACCGCGAACGAGTCGCCCGCGAGCGCGGCGAACGGGACCTCGTCGGAACCGCGCATGCGCGGGATGTTGTCGCCGGGGTCGTTCTCGACGAACACGTACACGACCACGTCCAGGTCGCACGTCTCCATCCATTGCCGGCACTCGAGGTACGACTGCAGCGTGCTTCGTCCCGAAATCCCGAAGCAGAGTGCTTCGACGCGCTGTACCGGCTCGCCGCGCCGGTTCTTCTCCCCCGCCAGATCGCCGATGCGCGCGTTGAGATCGCGCTCGACCACGCGAAAGAATGTGTCCTCGAGGGGTACCTGCATCGCTTCGGTATAGGAATCGCCGAAGAATCCGATGCGCAGCGTTCCGGGAGCGGGCGCAAGCGCGTGCTCGACGTCGGGAAAGCCCCACGAGTTGGAGTGGCGAACGACCTCCACCCCGGGTCTGCGATAGATGAGCGTCGTGTTGGGGTAGTACTTCCCGCCCGTGACGGGGTCGAAATAGAACGAGTGGTACGTGATGCCGGGAATCGGGACGAGGCGCAGGACCACCTCGGCGACGCCGAGCGCGGCCAGTCCCGCGAACGCGAGCAGCGCGCCGTAGGCGAGAATCCGTCGCGATAGCGACGAACGCTTCGATGAACGCGGCGGCGGCGAGCTCATGGTCGGCAAGACGAACCTGGGGATTCTACCCGCTCGTGCGCCCCGCGTCCACGGCCGATG
>JAKEHA010000236.1 GCA_022615275.1 Candidatus Latescibacterota bacterium | reverse complement strand
AGGACTTCGAAGCGCTCGAGTTCCACGTCGAAGAGACCGAGCGCGTTGATCACGTAGCCCACCACGATTCCGTTGTACTCCAAAGGAACGTAGCCCACTTCGCCGCGCGAGGTCGCAAGGCCGTTATCTCGCCCGGCCACTGCGGGTCGCCGAAGGCGGGAGTTGTGACCAGCCCGGTGTACCGATTCGTGAAGCGCATGCCGCCGGGAAGAAACGTGATGAACTGGTTGCCCGCGTCGGAGGTCTGCGTGAACCACATCGGATACTCGCCGTCGTTCTCCGCCGCGAACGCTTCCAACGCGTCGCGAAGCACGTAGCAGTCCGCGATGATCTGCTCCTCTGTGGTGAGTGCCGGTGGATCAACCGGACCCGCGACGTCGTCGTCGTCGCAACTCGACACGACAAGACTCGCGACGATAAGTATGGAAGTCCATCGCAGGCGCACGTTAACCACCTGCTAATGCCCAACGCACAAAGCGTGCCAAATGCGGCTAGTGAGACTTTGTGGCGTTGCGACGCCGCTGTTCGTGGAACACGCCGGCGACACCGAGGAGAACCAAGACGGAGCCGAAGATCGTCCAGGGAGTGATGCGCTCGCCGAGAATCAACCAACCGAGCAGCACCGCGATCACGGGATTGACGTACGCGTAGGTCGCGACGACGTGCACGGGCAGCAGCTGAAGTGCCTTCACGAACGACGTGAATGCGATCACCGAACCGAAAACCACGAGGTAGCCCCAGGCCCACCACGCGTCGGGGGTGGGATGCGGCCGCGGCTCGCCGGTGATCAAGGACGCCGCGATCAGGAAGAACGAACCGAACAACAACTGATAGCCCGAGCTCACTTCACCGGCGAGCGTAATGGGTCGCCGCTTCTGCATCACGGATCCGATGCCCCAGGTCACGACCGCGAGCAGGAGGGCACCCGCGGACAGGAGGTCCGCGCGGTTTCCGTGACGAAGGGTGGGGTAATTGAGGACGACGATTCCCGCCAGGCCGATCAGGAGTGCCCCGATCAGGCGCAACGTCGGCCGACGGCGATCGATGAACGACTCGAGCGTCGTCGTCCAGAGGGGAAGGGAGCCGACCAGGAGAGCAGCGTAGCCCGATTCCGCGCGCTTCTCCGCCCACGTGACCAGGCCGTTGCCGCCCAGCCACAGGAGCAGACCGCACACGGCGAACATCTCGACGTCCTTGCGCGTCGGACGCAGCGGCTTCTTCGCCAGAGCGCCCCACGTGAGCAAGATCAGGCCGGCGATGAACACGCGCGAGCCGGCCATCGCGAAGGCGGGGAAGCCGGAGCCGTCGCGGACGGCGATGCGGATGCCGAGGTAGGTGCTACCCCAAACGATGTAGACGATCAGGAGATGGACAAGACCGCGGGCGTTCACGGAAGGGGCCCTCCGGAAAAACGCAACCTAATCAAACGCCCCCGGGATTGTCCAGGGCGATGACAGCGCCTTGTGAAGAAATTCGGTTCGCCCTATACTGCAGCGCATCGCCATGCTCCACACCAGCGACGGCATCACCTTCACCGACCGCAGCTTGATCCCGATTTGGGAGAAAGTCCGTGCGGGCCAGCGCATCGCGCCCGAGGACGGCCTGCGTCTGTTCGAATCGGACGATCTCACGGCGATCGGCCGCATGGCCGACCACGTCGCGCGGCAGAAGAGCGGCGACCGCGTCTACTTCGTCATCAATACCCATATCAACCCCACCAACGTCTGTGTGCTGAACTGCAAGTTCTGCGACTACGTCCACAGCCGTAACGACGTGGGAGCATGGGAAATGACGGTCGAGGAGATCCTCGCGCACATCACCCCCGAGATGACCGAAGTCCACATCGTCGGCGGTCACCATCCGGACTGGACCTTCGAGTACCACGAGAACTACATCCGCGCCATCCGCGACGCGCACCCGCGCATCCAGATCAAGGCCTTCACCGCGGCCGAGATCGATTATTTCGCGAAGCGCTGGAAGCTTTCGATCGACGAGATCCTGGACCGCCTGATCGCCGCGGGATTGAACTCGATGCCGGGCGGGGGTGCGGAGATCTTCTCGAAGCGCGTCGCCAAGGAGCTGCGCTACCTCGGCAAGGCGCAATCGGATCGCTGGCTGGAGATTCACGCGGCCGCACACGCGCGCGGGATCCCGTCCAACGCGACCATGCTGTACGGCCACATCGAGACCTACGCGGAACGCGTCGAGCACATGCGGCTCTTGCGCGAGCAGCAGGATCGCAGCGGGGGCTTCCTGGCCTTCATCCCGCTCGAGTATCAAATCAGCGCGGAGAAAATCGTATCGCGGCACGCGTCGGCGCTGGAAGATCTAAAAACGATCGCGGTGTCGCGCCTGATGCTGGACAACTTCCCGCACGTCAAGGCGTACTGGATCATGCTGCAGGAAGACACGGCGGGCATCGCGCTCAATTTCGGCGCCGACGACGTCGACGGGACCATCTCCACGGAGCGCATCGCGCACGCGGCCGACGCGCGCAGCCCGGTCGGTGTGACGCGCAAGCGCCTGGTGCGATTGATTCGCGACGCCGGCAAGACGCCGGTCGAGCGCGACGCGCTCTATAATGTTGTCAAGGTGTACGAAGAAACGGATGTCGCCGCGGTTCTCGCGGACGAGTACCGGCCCGTGCAGCGAAGCCGCGAATCTCCGCGCGCGGGCGCGCCGCTCGCCAAGAACGTGAGTTGAAAGTGAAACGCAAGCTCGTCATCGCGGCCGCCGGCCTCTTGATCGTCATCGTCGGCCTCGCGGTCCATTTCTACAACTCGATCGACGCGATCGTGGAGTCCGCGATCGAGAAACACGGCTCGCGCGTGCTGGGCACCGAGGTCAGCGTGGGATCGGTCGACATCTCGCTCAAGTCGGGGCGCGGGACCATCCGCGACGTCTCCGTGGAGAACCCGGACGGCTTCTCGTCGGGCGAGATGTTCAAGCTGGAAGAGATCACGGTCGACATCGACGTGAAATCGCTGACTCGGGATCCCATCACGATCGACGAAGTGACCATTTCCGCGCCCGAAGTCCGCGTGGAAATGAACGAGAAGGGGCAGACCAACGTCGGTGTGCTGAAGAGCAACGCCGACGAGTATCAAAGCGCGGCCCCGTCGCCGGAAAGGAAGCAAGACGGCGGCTTCGAGAAACGCTTCGTGATTACGAAGTTCGTGTTCGAGAAGGGCGTGGTCGATCTGGACGCGGCCGCGATGGGCGTCGAAGCGGTGGACCTCGAATTGCCGCCCGTGCGCTTGAGCAACGTGGGCGGTCCCAACGGCGACACGCCCGACGGCATCGGCAAGACGGTGACGCGCGCCTTCCTGGGCGCGGTGACCAGCGTGGTGACGAACGAGGCCAAGAAGCGCGCAACGGACAAGGCCAAGGAAAAAATAACCGACGCCGCCAAGGAAGCGGTCGAGGACATCTTCAAGAAATAGAAGGCAAGCAACCATGATT
>JAKEHA010000235.1 GCA_022615275.1 Candidatus Latescibacterota bacterium | reverse complement strand
GGCATACCTCCCCATTCCAGACCACGGAACCACCGTCTTCATTCGCCACCTGCCGTCGGGAAAAGAGAGACGAGCCGGGCGTCACTCGCGTGTAAGTAATCTGATCTGGAGCGCGGACAGTCGACGACTGTACTACGCCGGTGACGGACGGGAAAGAGTTGGACCGAATGGAGTGAGCACTCGTCGTGATGCAGGAGTGTACTGCACGGATGTCGCGGTGACGTTCCCAGTCGAAAGCTACGCGCGCGTTCCGCCGCCGCCGCCCGATCCGACTCCGCGCGAGATGCGCGAGTCCGCGACAAGCGGTTGGCAGCGATACGTGGAACCCGGAGGGAGTTTTTCGTTTCGCTATCCCCAG
This sequence comes from Candidatus Latescibacterota bacterium, assembly GCA_022615275.1. GTDB lineage: Bacteria > Krumholzibacteriota > Krumholzibacteriia > WVZY01 > JAKEHA01 > JAKEHA01. The sequence continues at coordinate 5,372 of JAKEHA010000235.1, read as the reverse complement.
CATACGATGGTTCTTGACGACCAGGGAGACGTCGTCGTGCTACGCGACATCGGGACACGGGACACCGACTCGTGTCCAAACGAGTACCGGCGACCCGAGCGATTCTACGCAAAGGTTCAAGTCGTCCGCCGGGATCTGGAGGATATCGTCGTGGAGCTGGCACCAGAGTATCGTGACGGGCGATGGAGTCCCATACCTGGGCGCCCATTCGAGTCGGTGGCGTCGGACATTCGCATTGGGTCGGTAAGCGGCACTCGTTTCACGGGCCCGGCCGATTGCGAGTACACCTACGTCCTTCCGACCGAAAATGGGACGTTTCTCGTCATTACGCGCGCGGCCAGACCCAAGGACGAGAAAGAAGACCTCGTCGGGAGCATCCCAGCACTTGGGGATTCACACTTGCCGGGTGTCGAGGACCCGACCTTCGCGTATATCCTCTCTTCGATCGAGTTCAATCCGTGACCGGAGGCCCCAGTAGAAACCGGACATTTCTAACGGGCGGAAAACCGGACATTTCTAATGGGCGTTTACAACGCGGAGGCAATCCGTTGACACGCGTCCCGCGTCGGACTAGTCTCGTTCGCGGAGGCCGTCGTGATTCGAATCCTGCTCTGCTCCGCGCTGACGGCCGGACTCGTCTTCGTAACGGCGCGCCCGGCAGCCGCTGATTACCCCTCCGCCCTCGTCTTGGATACCGGTTACGCCACCGGTCCCCCGCAGTGGATCCCGTGGATCAATCTCCCCAACCTCGAAGACTCGCTGTGGATCTTCGGGTCGGTATCCGAGGCCAACGCGCCCTTCGACGACCTGCTCCCGCCACCGCCCTACGAACTGACCTACGTCTTCGAGCAGTACGCGTGCGTGTGGTCGGTCCACGGCGAAGACTTGATCTGCTCGACCACCGACATCGCCATCTTCGATCTCGGCTCGGTTCGCGTCTACTTGGACACCACGCCCGACGCCGATCTCGCCGACCCGGCCTCGTTTCGCGACGGCACGCTGGTGTTGGTCGCGACGGCGCACCCGCTGCAGTTGTTCACGGAGGAACACTGCATCAACGGGATTCGCTACGTGCAGCGCGCCGTGATGGCGTTCACCGGCGGCGCGTGGTTCTCGCGCGTCAGCCGCGAGGGCGTGGGATTCACGGCTGGTAATCTCGGGGAGTTTCGCGGCGACGTCCCCGCGAGCATCGCGGCGCTCGGATACATCGGCCAATCGACCAGCCGCGTCGATATCCTCGTCCCGACCGCGGTCGTGCCCACCACGTGGGGGCGAATCAAAGCGCTCTATCGTTGAATACCCGGGCGGATCTAAAGCGACGCGCACAGGCGCTTGACGATCTCCGGTATCCACTCGCGGTGCTCCGGTTTCATCACGCACGCGCGCAGACACACGACCTCGCTGCTATCCCACTCCTGCACCGCGCCGCATGGTTCCGCCATCGTGCGCGGAAACGTGGCCAGGGCGAGGTGAAGGTCGCGGCGCGCCGCCGCGTCGAAGGCCTCGCGTGCGCGCGCCGAGGCTTGGCTCGCGGTCTGCGCACGGACCACCCACACCACGATATCCAGTTCGGGGGGAAACAGCGGCGCGAAGCGACCATCGTCGCGAAGGGCCACGCAGAGTTCGAGCGCGGCCTCACGGCCGCGTTCCAGCCCGCGCGCGAACTCGCCCCCGCGTTCCAACGGAAGCATGCGCATCGTGGTCCATAGTGCCACCGCCGACGCACCGGGACGCGAGCACTCGAGCGATATCTCTCCCAAGTGCAGCTCGTTCGAGGTGAAATAGGTGTAGGGTGAGTCGTGGCGATAGAAGCGCCCGACCGAAGGATCGCGATACAGGACGCACCCGCACCCGTACGGTTGCAGCCCGTGCTTGTGGGGGTCGATGACGATCGAATCCGCGTCGCGCATGGCGTCGAACGCGGCCCGCGTCGCCGGCTCGAGATTGCCCGCGAGCGCGAAGTAGCCTCCGTAGGCGGCGTCGACGTGGACGCGCGCGTGGTACTCGCGCGCTAGCGCGAGAATCTCCGGCAGCGGGTCGACCGCACCGGCGGCGGTCGTACCCAGGGTGGCCACCACCGTGCCGACGTCACCGCGTTCGAGCGTGCGCAGTAGCGCGTTGACGTCCATGCGCCCGTGCGCATCGACGTCGATCGACACGAACGGAACGCTGAGCACACCGGACCAGCGCGCGTGCGTGTAGTGCGCCTGCGCCGAAGCCGCGACCGCCTTCCTCGGCGCCAGCTCGCGCGCCACCCACAACGCCTCGAAGTTCGCGACCGTCCCACCCCCGCACAAATGCCCGAGGTGCGTCTCCCATCCCACCATGCGCGCGATGTCCGCGACCGCTTCCTTCTCCATCGCGGAGCTGGCGCGGCCACCGTCGAGGGCGTGGTTGTTGGGATTGACGTGCATCGCGAGCTGGTACGCCAACCGCGCGACGGGGTGCGGGGGCTTCAGCATCTGCCCGACATAGAGTGGATGGTGATAGGGGAAGTTGTCGCGCATGCGCTCGGCGGCGGCCATGAGGGCCTCGCGAAGGCGGGCGTAGTCCACACTCGCGTCCGCGGGGGGCAGCCCGTCGAAGCCGGCGCGCAGGTGCGCGAGCGCCTCGTCGAAGAGGCGGAGCTCGTCGGAGTCGAACGACATGCGCGGATGGTACCGCGAGCGCACGCTCGCGCGCGAGGGACATCTATTGACGTTCCGTCAAGGGCGGGCTTATCATTGCTGCATCGCCCGGGAGGCCCGCAATGAAGATCTCCGTTCTCGCGTTCGTGGTCCTCATGCTTTCGTTCGCGGTTTCCGACGGCGACGCCCTGTTCCCCGCCGCGTTGACCCTCGAGGCGGGTTACGGCATCGGCCCGCCGCCTCCGTTTCCGTGGCAGATGCACCACGCCATCGGTGCCCCGTTGATCATGGCGGGGCGCGTATCCGCACTGGGCCGCCCCTTCGACGACATCGCGCTGCCCGGATCGTACGAGCTGACGTACGTGTTCGAGTGCGCGCGGTGCGTCAGCGCCGACGTCTGCGACGGTCCGCCCTGCACCGGCGGCGGCGACTGCGGCCGGTTCGACGACGGCAACTTCACCGTATACCTCGATACCACGCCCGACGCCGTATTCACCGATCTGGCTACGTTCCGCGACGGCGACGTCGTGCTCCTCGGCCTCGTTTCGTACACCTTCGTTTTCGACGACGACCCCCACGAACTGTGCCCGATGCTCGACGACGTCGCCGACATCGATGTGTTCTTTCACTTCGTGGGAGGACTGTGGTTCGATCGGGTGAGCAACGACGAAGACGGGTTGGCTGGGCACGGGAGGTGCGAGATGGAAGCCGAAGTGCCCGCGCCTTTGCAGTCGCTCGGCTACGTCATACGCGTCGACGGCGTCGTCGACATCGACGGTCCCGTTCCCGTCACCTCTACCACGTGGGGCGCGGTCAAGGCGCTCTACCGATAGCCGCTTGCGTTCCCCGCGACCTTCGCGCTAGTCTCCTCGACCAAGAGGAGGTTCGCGTTGCGCCCGTCCATCGGTAACCGCGTTCTCGAGAAGTTCGAGCAAGTCATCGTCGGCATACTCCAGCTCTTCCTGGTCGTGGCCATCACCGTCGCCACCGCCCACCTGTTCACGCTCATGTACCAGCGGCTCCCTGCCAGCTGGGCCGAAGTTCGCACCGCCGACGATCTGCACATCCGGATGCAGCGCGTCTTCGGCGGCGTGCTGGTCGTCGTCCTGGGCCTCGAGTTGATCGAGACCCTCAAGGTCTACTTCCGGGAGCACAAGGTTCGTTTGGAAGTGATCATGATCGTGAGCCTGATCGCGGTGGGACGCCACGTCATTCAAGTCGACTTCACGGACGTCGACGGGGCGCAGCTGGTCGGGATGGGGGCACTCATCTTGTCGCTCGCGGGCGGTTACTTCCTCATTTCCAAGTCCCACGCGCCGAGCGCTGAAAAGAAGTGACCGCCGCGCCCACGCGCGGTCCAAACACCTTCTTGACTGCCCGCGCGCGCTGGCGTCTAATCGCCTTAAGCCGCACGTTTCGCCGGCAAGCCAGCCGGTTCGAATCGCCATTTCAACTCGAGGACATTCCATGCAAAACCGACGCTCCTGGGCCGAGCCCTGGAAAGTGAAGATGGTCGAGCATCTGCGCATGACCACGCGCCCGGAGCGCGAGCGCGCCATCGCCGAGGCCGGCTTCAACACCTTCCTGCTCCCCAGCCAATTCGTGTACATCGACCTCCTCACCGACTCCGGAACTTCGGCCATGAGCGACACGCAGTGGGCGGGGCTGCTCAAGGGCGACGAAGCCTATGCCGGATCGATGAACTTCTATCGTCTGGAGAGCGCGGTGCGGCGCTTCTACGGGTACAAGCACCGGATTCCCACCCACCAGGGACGCGCGGCCGAGCACATCTTGAGCCAGTTGTACATCCGCGAGGGCCAGACGGTGCCGGGCAACATGTACTTCACCACCACCAAGGTGCACCAGGAGCTGGCGGGCGGGAAGTTCGTCGACGTGATCATCGACGAGGCGCACGACCCCGACAGCGACTTTCCGTTCACGGCGCGCTTCGAGGAAATTTAGCCGGGGCTAGTTGTTTGAGAGCTTCTTCAGGACGCCCTTGGCGACACACTTGAGCGTGTCGAAGACGCCGTCGCCCTTGACCGCGACCGCCGGAAAGCTGGGGAACTTCTCCGGGTTCAGCTCCTGCTCCATCTCTTCCATCGGGATGATGTTGTCCATGTCGCGCTTGTTGTACTGGAGCACGAAGGGGACGTCGTCGAGCTTGAGCTTGTACTCCTCCAGGTTCTCGTGGAGGTTGTAGAGGCTCTCGATGTTGGCGTCGTAGCGCGCCGACTGGGAGTCGGCCACGAACACGATGCCGTCGACACCGCGCAGGATGAGCTTGCGCGAGGCGTCGTAGTAGACCTGCCCGGGCACGGTGTACAGATGGAAACGGGTCTTGAAACCCTTCACCTGCCCGAGTTCGAGGGGAAGGAAATCGAAGAACAGCGTGCGGTCCATCTCGGTCGCCAGGGTGATGAGCTTACCCTTGGTCGAAGGGTCGACCTTGTTGTAGACGTACTGGATGTTCGTCGTCTTGCCGCACAACCCGGGACCGTAGTAAACGATCTTGCAGTTGATTTCGCGCGACGAATAGTTGATGAGAGACATGCCGGCGTGCCCCCGCCTCGGTGCTTAGTCTTTGAACAGCGAATCGATCTCTTTATTCAGCTCTTCGGTGAAGCCGGCGTCGAACTGCTTCAAGTCCTCGTTCTCGTACTCGAGCTTGTCGAACAGACGGCTCAAGACGGTGTCGAGGCTGTCGACGGCCTTCTTCACCCGCAACCGCACCAGCCCGAGCGT
>JAKEHA010000037.1 GCA_022615275.1 Candidatus Latescibacterota bacterium | reverse complement strand
TTGTGGCCGTTCGTCGGATCGTTGCGCTGCATGGTTTCATGCCTGGTTCCCTCTCGACTTCAGTGCGTCACTGTGGGCGCGCTTCGCCCGGGCGGCTAACTAGTCTTCTACTGATCTTGTACCGCTGCCCGTCCGCAGTCTAACCACATAGGCTGCATCATAACGCGAGACCCTGCCCTCGATTCGGTTCGCTGCCAGCAGATAGTACTGCGCAAACCGCAGCCTAACAAGATAAACGCCGCGTGGTATTCGACGTCACCGGTCCAGTCGGCTCTTGACCCCGAAACCGCCTTGTGCAGCACATGGGTGTAGATCATCGTCGTCGTCACGCCCCCCGGTGTCCCAGCAGTTCCTGGATCGTCCGGATGTCCGTGCCGGACTCCAAGAGGTGCGTCGCAAACGAATGCCGGAGCGTGTGGCACGATGCCGGTTTCGCGATCTCTGTTCCGCGCGGTTCCCCAACCTGCGTCGGCGCGACGCGCCGATCAGCTCTTCCCGTATTCGTAGAACCCGCGCCCCGTTTTCCTCCCCAGCCTGCCTCCCGCCACCATCTTTCGCAGCAATGGACACGGGCGATACTTCGAATCTCCCAGATCGCGGTGCAGGACTTCCATGATGGCCAAGCACACGTCCAGTCCGATGAGATCGGCGAGTGCCAGCGGGCCCATGGGGTGCGCCATGCCGAGCTTCATTACTTCGTCGATCGCTTCTTTGGTCGCGACACCCTCCATCAGGCAAAATATCGCCTCGTTGATCATCGGCATGAGGATGCGATTGGAGACGAAGCCGGGATAGTCGTGGACTTCGACCGGCGTCTTGCCCAGCCAGCGGCACAGATCGAGCGTAGCCGTGGTGGTGGCGTCGTCGGTCTCGAGGCCGCGAATCACTTCCACCAGCTTCATCACGGGCACGGGGTTCATGAAGTGCATGCCGATGAAGCGCGCGGGCTTGGGCACCACCGCCGCCAGCTCGCTGATCGAAATGGAGGATGTATTGGTGGCGAGAATGGCCTGCTCGTCGACGCGCGCCGCGACGTCCTTCCACACCGATTTCTTGATATCGGCGCTCTCGCTCACGGCTTCGACCACGAGCTGGCTGCCGGTGGTCGCATCGAGCGAGGTGTCGGCGCGAATGCGGCCCAGGATCTCGTTCTTGGTGGAGAGGGTGATGGTCTCTTTGCGCAGGAGCCGGTCGAGGTTGGCATCGATCGACGCGAGCCCGCGCTTGACGAACTCGGCGTTGACGTCGATCAGCTTGACAGCGTGCCCACTGGCAGCGAACACCTGCGCGATGCCCGCCCCCATGGTGCCGGCACCGATCACGGAGACGCGTTCGATCTTCATTACGGCAAGGACACGCTCATGGCGACCGCGTTGCCGCCGCCCAGGCACAGCGATACCAGCCCGCGCTTGGCGCGCCGCTTGTGCATGGCATGGATCAGCGTGGTCAAGACGCGCGCGCCGGAGGCACCGATGGGGTGACCGAGGGCGACGGCGCCGCCGTTGACGTTCAACCTCTCGGGCGGAATCTTGAGTTCGCGTATGAGCGCCACACCCTGGACCGCGAAGGCCTCGTTCAATTCCACGATGTCGTAATCCGTGATGCGCGTCTTGGTGCGCTCGAGGAGCTTCCCCACCGCCTTGACGGGCGCCATCATCACCCACTGCGGCTCCATGCCGCCGGTGGCGTAGGCGTCGATGACAGCCAGGACCTCGAGTCCGAGTTCTTTTGCCTTCTTCTCGGTCATGACGAGCAGCACCGAGGCGCCGTCGTTGATGGTGCTCGAGTTGCCGGCGGTCACGGTGCCGTCCTTCTCGAACGCGGGCTTGAGCTTCGCGAGCTTCTCTTTGGATGCATCGGCGCGCGGCCCTTCGTCGACGGCGACCGCGACGGGTTCGCCCTTGGGCTGCGGGACCATCACGGGCACGATCTCGTCCTTGAAGTCGCCTCGCTCCGCTGCGGCGAGCGCCTTCCTGTGGCTCTCGACCGCGAACTCGTCCTGCATCTCGCGCGAGATGGCGTACTTCTTCGCCACCAGCTCACCCGTGTTGCCCATGTGGAAGTCGTTGTAGCAGTCCCACAGGCCGTCGTTGATCATGGCGTCGATCAATTTGCCGTGGCCGAGGCGCTGGCCCGCGCGCGCGTCGGGGAGGAGATACGGCGCCATGCTCATGCTCTCCATGCCGCCCGCGAGCACGACTTCGGCGTCGCCGGCCTTGATGGCTTGCGCGGCCAGCATGACCGACTTCAATCCCGAGCCGCACACCTTGTTGATGGTGACCGCGGCCACCGACGGTGCCACCCCTCCGAAGATCATGGCCTGGCGCGCGGGTGCTTGACCGACTCCCGCTTGCAGCACGTTACCGAGGATCACCTCGTCGATGGTCTCGGAGTCGAACTTGGTGCGCGACAGCGTTTCCTTGATGAGCCCCGCGGCCAGACGCGGCGCGGGCAAAGTCGACAGCCCGCCCATGAAGCGACCAATGGGGGTGCGAAGCGCCGATACGATGACTGCTCGTTCCATGTTGTCAGTTCTCCTTCGATTCGACGACTACTGCGCCTCGAGGATGCTGCGCGCGATGATGACGCGCTGGATCTCGCTCGTGCCCTCGCCGATCTCGCCCAACTTGGCATCCCGGTAGTAGCGCTCGACGTGGTACTCCTTACAGTACCCGTAGCCGCCGTGAATCTGAATGGCCTGGTTGGTGACGCGCATGGCCATCTCGGACGCGAACAACTTGGCCATCGACGCGTAGCGCCCGAAGTCCTCGCCCGCGTCCTTGCGGCGCGCGGCGTCGTGGATCAGCAAGCGCGCCGCGTGGATCTCGGTGGCCATGTCGGCGATCTTCATCTGCGTCGCCTGAAACTCGGCGATGGGCGTGTCGAACTGCTTGCGGTCCTTGGCGAACTTGATCGCCGCTTCCATAGCACCTTGCGCGATGCCCAGCGAGAACGC
>JAKEHA010000036.1 GCA_022615275.1 Candidatus Latescibacterota bacterium | reverse complement strand
TCGTGGTCGCGGCCGTCATTTGCGCGATGTGCGCCGCCTGGGTGCCGCTGCTTCACTACCGCCTGCCCGTGCGCGAAGCCGCCGCGGCCGATGCGCCCAACGTGGTCTTCGTGCTCGTGGATGCCTTGCGCGCCGATCGATTGTCGTGCGCGGGATACCCGAGACCCACCAGCCCGTTCATCGATCGCCTGGCAGCGAGCGGCACGATGTTCGAGAATGCGTACTCGCACGGCAACCGCACCATCATCGCGATGCCTTCGGTCTTCACGTCGCAGTATCCGTCCTACGCGCGGGCGATCGAGTCCGGCGATTGGTCGACGCCACTCCCCGATTCGCAAACCACGCTGGCGGAGCTGTTCCGCGAGGCGGGTTACACGACCATGGGCCTGATGAGCAATCCATACCTCAAACGCCCGTTCGGTCTCACGCAGGGGTTCGATCGCACCGAGGAGTTCAACAACGGACGGTTCCACCTGAGTCTCTATCGCGCCCTCCTGGCAACCGGGCTCTTACCGAAACCGCGCTTCGCCGGTGGCATCAGTGCGAATGCGGCCGAGGTGACGGATGCCGCGGTCGCTTGGCTGGGGCGCGCCCCAGCCCGATCGCCGTTCTTCTGCTACGTCCATTATATGGACGTCCATCACCCGTACCTGCCGCCGCGCGTGTTCGAGGACATGTTCAATTCGCGCGACTGGCTGTCGTCGATCGATCCCGCGGGCCTCTTCACAAAGACGGTCGAACTCGTCGGAAAACGCCAGCCTTATCCGCTCGACGACGACGAACTCACGCGTCTGAGCGATCTGTACGACGCGTGCATTCGCTACGTGGACTCCGAGATCGCACGCGTGGTGAACGTGGCGCAAGGGGTCAACGACCGGCCCACCATCGTCGTCGTGACGTCGGACCATGGAGACGAGTTTCAAGAGCACGGATTCCTCTACCACAACAATATTGTGATCGAAGAGCTGATCCGCGTACCGCTCGTCATCTGGCGCTCGGACCGGCGTGAAGCGGGCCGTCGCGTACCCGAGCTGGTGCGTCACGTCGATCTGCTGCCCACGCTCGCGGAGATGGCCGGCTTCGAGGCGCCGGCCGGGGTCGTGGGCCGAAGCCTTTCACTCTTGATGGACGGCGGCGATGACAACCTACGAGCGTCCGTTGCGGAAGGTGATCACTGCAGCGCCTTGATCGAACCGGGCTGGAAGCTGATGCGGGTCGACACCACGGGAACCGATACGCTCTTCGATCTGGTCGCGGATTCAAGAGCGAAGAGCGACGTGGGGCCGATCCACGTCGATCGTCTGGAGGAGATGCGGCGCCGGCTGGACGCGTACGTGCTCGGCGCCCCCGTTTCGGGCACCGCGGCTCGCGCACGCGTCGATGCAGCCACGCTGCGTCAGTTGCAGGCGCTCGGGTACGTCAACTGAGCCGGTTCAGGGCAGCTCGCGATACTCGGACAAGTAGCTTTGCCGCTCGCGCTCCCAACGCAGCGCGTCGTAGGCCTGGTCGGCTCTCTCCATCATGCGCGCCAGGTCGTGCGGGTGTTCGGCGGCCCAGCAAAGCCGGTCGGCCAAGTCGGCGTCGTTTCCGGGCTCGAAGTAGATCAGCGCGTCGGAAGGGGCGTACGCCGCCACCGAATCCAATCGCGACGCGATCACGGGCCGTCCCAGCGCCATGTATTCGTACATCTTGTTGGTGTGGACGAGCACCGAGTACGGACTCGCCTTGACCGCCACCACGCACACGTCGGCGAGCAGAATCTCCTCGACCATCTGCTCGAAGGGCACGAAGCCGAGGTGGTGCACGCGGTCGGAGACACCGAGCTCGCGCGCCAGCTCCATCACGTCGTCGAGGTACTCCCCCGCGCCCATGAAGCGGAACTGAATGCCAGGCACGCGCTGGCGCGCGTGTGCAATCGCGCGCACGATGGTGTCGAAGCCGTAGCGCTCTTCGATGGCGCCGTGGGTGAGCACGCGAAACACGCCGCGCGCCCGCTCCTCGGCCTTGGTCGCCTCCACGCGCGCTCTCAGGTGCTCCCAGCGCGAGCGCGCGAAGTGCCGGTCGTCGGGAACGTTGACCACGACGGTGAACTTGGACGCGTCGGCGCCGCGGCGCACGTAGTTGTCGCGCATCTGCTCGGTCACCGTCAGCGCGCGATCCGCGAAGCGGATCGCGGCCTGTTCGACGCGTGTCGCCATATACACGAAGAATGACGTGTACCATCTATCCGGAAACATGGTCTGGAATAGCTCCGGAATCGGCTCGTGGAGATGCATTACCACCCGGGCGCCCGTTCGCTTCGGATACCACGCCGCGAAGACGAGGTAGTCCGGCATGGTGTTGACCTGCACGGCCGCGAAGCGGTGCTTCCGATGTAGGCGCGCGAGCTTCGACGATGCCAGCAGGAAGAAGGCGTTGTACTCCCACAGGTATCGCAGGATCTTACCGCGGCGATGATTCACCGGGAGCCGGTACACCTCGACGCCTTCGATCGACTGCCGCGCCGCCTCGCCCGGCCCGCGCAGACAAATCACGTGCACGTCGTAGCCCGCGTCGCGCAGCGCTTCCGCCTCGCGCTTGACGTTGAGTTCGAACGGGTAGAACGAATGGCGCACGATGGCGACGGCGCGGCGCGCGTTCATCGGCGACGCCTTTCGACGACGTCTCGATAGAGTGCCACCAGCGCCCGGGCGCTGTTCGCGAGCGAGTACTTCTCCATGGCCGCGCGACCGGCAACGCGGCGGGGCGAGCGCAGTGCCACCCGCAGCGCCTCCGCGATGCGCTCCGAATCCGGCGGCACGATCGCGCAGCCCGCGATCCCTTCCAGCATGACGCGCGCGTCGCCCACGTCGGTGGAGAGCACGGGCACGTTACACGCGAGTGCCTCGCGAATCACGACCGGCGAGGCCTCGAAGGCGGACGTCAAAAGCACCGCCTCGCTCGCGTTCATGTAGTACGGCACCTCCTCGTGCGGCACGTTGTTGAGGGCGATCAATTCGACGTCACGCATCTCCGGCGTCCTCTCGCGCGCGATCTCGACCGCGCGCTTCGCCAGCTCGTAGCGCTTCTCCACCCGCGACGGCACGGCGGGAAACAGCACGTACCGTTTCTCGCCGGACAGGCCTAGGCGCCGCTTCGCCGCCGACGACTCCGTGGGCGCGAACAGATCGAAGTCGATGCCCGCCGGCAGGTACATGGCGTCCGGCCGCCCCAGCGGTGCGCGCAGGTGCTCGGCGACCAACACCAGCGCGTCCACGCGCCGTGCCACGAACTGCTTCATGCGTTTCGAGTAGGCCACGTGCTTGATGGGCTGCTCGCGCAGCGCGTCGGCGGTGCCGCCCGTGATTTCGCCCTCGTGGAACGTCCACACCACCGGAACCCTGCGCTGCCGCGTCGCCACCAGACCGCAAAACGAGTGGTGCACGTGGACCACGTCGTAGCGGGTGCGTCGCAGGCGCGCGAAGAATCCGAACGGCATGGCCGCGTACGCAAGCTTGTTCGCGCGCCCGTTGACGAAGTACACGTCGAGCTCGACGCCGGCGCGACGGAGCGCTTCCGTCTCGTCCTTGACGAACGAGCCGTAGAACGGGAACTCGGCGGTGGGAAACATATTGGTAAAAACGAGAACGCGCATGTGTCTACGCGGCGGACTCGCGGCGTCGAGGCGCGGGTACGACCAGCTCGCGCGGATTCAACTGACCAGGATTCGAACGGAGAAGCCAGTTGATGAGCGTGCCGTAACGTGCGTAGAAAGCCTCAAGCGAAGCCCGTGCAATGGCGCTCTGAACCTGTTCCGCATTCGCGTCGGCCGGCATGACGTCGAGGCGATGGGAGTGCGCGATATCGAGAAACATCGCGCGTGCCGCCGCGAGATGGGCGGTGCCGCCTTCCTCGGGCTTGCGGCGCAGCGCTTCGTCCGGGTCCACGTCGAGCACGAACGCGGCGCGCGGTCGCGGCACCAAGGTGCGCAGCACGTTCAGCGCCATCGGGGGCTGCGACGGGTTCGTGCCCGTGAAGAGCGCGTAGTCGACGAGCGCGTCGTAGATGTATCGATCGCACACCACGACGTTGCCCGTGAGTATGTATGCGCGCGCCCTGACGACGTACGGCCAGATCAAGTCGATCGCGTACACGACGCTGAACACCCACCGGACGACCGGGTTGCGAAGGCGCCGCTGGCGCTGCTCGAAGCGCGCCGCCTCCCCGCGCGCCGCGGCACCGTGGGCGCGCGACGCCTCGGCGACCTCCTCCGGGGTGGGCGCGTCATTCTGTGACCCCGAGGCCAGCACCGACTTGCCCGCACGCAGCACCGTGCCCACGCCTTTCGACGACGCGCCGCGCGCCCACACGCCCTTGACACGCACGTCGCAGGTTGCGAACGCGCCGCGCAGGCGCTCCGCATGCAGCGATTTCCCCGACCCGTCCACGCCGCTGATCGTCACCAACAATCCGGGCTGGCTGCGCACGTGCAGCTTCCAGCGAACCGCCCACAGGAGCGTATCGATCACGTCGATCCACTTGCGCGGCTCGCTGCGGCGACGGTCGCGCATGACCTTGCGATAGTACGCGACCTTGCAGGGACGGAACGGAATCTGTGCGGGCAGCCCGTTTTCTCCGTAGCGCAC
>JAKEHA010000234.1 GCA_022615275.1 Candidatus Latescibacterota bacterium | reverse complement strand
TCTCGGGAGAAAACGCCACCACGAGGTCGCCGAAATTCCCGCTCGCGATTCCTTCCACGACCGCATCCGCGGTCGCCGGCGCCAGCAGAATGCCGCTGCGAAAGTGCCCGGTCGCCATCACGAGTCCGCGCACGCTCGTCGGTCCGATGACCGGCAGGTGGTCGCGCGAGGCCGGTCGCAGCCCCACTTCGACGCCTTCGAAGGGAAGCTCGTAGATCGCGGGAAGGACCTCCCACGCGTGCTCGAGCAGGTCCTTCATGGCACCCGCGGTCGGGCGCAGGTCGAAGCCCACCTCTTCCTGCGTCGCCCCCACCAGCACGCTGCCGTCGGCCTTGGGGAGCACGTACACGCGCAGCGTGCGAATCACGTGCGCGAGCGGGAAGTGCTCGGCGCCGCGCAGGCGCACGATCTGTCCTTTGACCGGCCGGACCGGCGCGACAGCGTCGGCCGGAACACGGTCGGGACTACCCGACCACGCGCCCGTCGCGATCACGACCACGTCGCCTTCGACGTCGTCGTGCGTGGTCGTGCGCACGCCGGTGACGCGGCCGTCGTTCACGAGCACGCGCACGGCTTCGGTCCCTTCGCGTATCACGACGCCGCGGTGTGTACACGCGCGCAGCAATGCTTCCAACAAACCGCGCGTGTCGACCTGGTGGTCGTCCGGAATCCACATCGCGGCGCTCGTGCGCGGCGAGAGCAACGGCTCGATCTCGCGCGCGCGTTCGCCCGAGAGCCATTCCACGGGAAGCCCGAGCGCGCGTCGGTGTTCGAACGCGCGCCGCGCCGCTTCGACGTCGTCGCGATCGAGTGCCACGATCAGCGTGCCGCGCGTGTCGAGCGGGACCGACAGGTCGGCGTCCGCTTCCAACTCGGCGGCGAACGACGGATAGCGCGCGAGGCTCGCCCGCGCGAAGCGCGTCATGGCTTCGTCGCCGTGCCCGTGGCCGGCCTCCGTGATGGGAGCCAGCATTCCGGCAGCCGCGCGGCTCGCACCCGCGCCCACCCGGTCGCGCTCGATTATGGTCACCAAAGCACCGGCCCGGGCCGCACGCCACGCGATCGCGAGCCCGATGACCCCGCCACCGACGACGACCACGCGTCGCCCCGTCATTTGTATGCTGGTGGTATCCAAAAAAAATCGCCGACTTCGCACCCGGTGAGCGGAAGTCGGCGCAGTGTCGATCCGTGGGTTCCCTTCGCCGGCATTACCCGGATCAGGTGCGTTGGGTCTGATCTCAGCCCGCCGCCCGGTTTCGACCCGGGAATCGGCGAGCACCCCATGTGTCGTTGGGCCCGACGATACGCCCCCTCGCCGTGGGTGTCAAGGCACCCATAAATCGTGTATAATCCCGCCCGTTCGGCGTCGGCGCTTGCGGCCGTCGCCACCCACCCTTTTCTCAGGTGATCCGAACGATCTCTTCGATTCCACTCGATCAGGAGGACAAGATGGTGACACGTCGAGACAACAGCTCGCGAGGCGCGTGGTGGTACGCGGCCGGGGCGGCGCTGGTGATTGGATTGGTGGTCATGGCAGGTTCGAATTCCGTGTTTGCGAAGAAGTACGTGTATCCCGAGGCGATGAAGCAGGACGTCGTGGACGATTACCACGGCACCAAGGTCGCCGACCCGTATCGCTGGCTCGAGGACCCGGATTCCAAGGACACCATGGACTGGGTCGCGAAGGAGAACGAGCTGACGCGGTCGTACATCGATTCGTATCCCAAGCGCGCCGCCATCGAGGAGCGCTTGACCAAGCTCTGGAACTACCCCAAGTACTCGGTTCCCAACAAACAGGGTGACCGGTACTTCTTCTCGAAGAACGACGGCTTGCAGAACCAAGCCGTCCTCTACGTGCAGAAGTCGCTCGACGGTGAAGCGAAGGTCGTCATCGATCCCAACACGTTGAGTGCAGACGGCACCGTCGCACTCTCGGGCACACACTACACCGAAGACGGCACCATGATGGCGTACGCGGTCTCGGCCAGCGGCAGCGACTGGCAGGAGATGCGCGTGCGCGACATCGAGACCGGCAAGGACAACGGCGACCTCCTCAAGTGGTGCCGTTTCTCGGGCGTGGGCTGGAAGAAGGACAAGAGCGGGTTCTGGTACAACCGCTTCCCGGCCGAAGGCGAAGTAGCCGAAGAGGACCGCAGCAACTACAACCGCGTCTACTGGCACAAGCTGGGTACGCCGCAGTCCGAAGACGTTCTCGTTTACGAAGACAAGGCCAATAAGGAACTCGGCTTCGCGCCGTACGTCACCGACGACGGCGACTACTTGGTGCTCTACGTCTATCACGGCACCGATCCCAAGAACGGCATCTACTACCGCAAGACCGACGGGACGGGCGACTGGGTCAAGCTCGTCGAGCACGGCACCGCCATGTTCACGCCCATCGACAACGTGGGCACGACCTGGTACTTCCAGACCGACCTGGACGCGTCGCGCGGCCGCGTGTTCGCGATGGACCTCGCCAAGCCGGGTAAGGAGAACTGGAAGGAGATCATCCCGCAGAAGGCCGAGGTCATCGACAACGTGACCATGGTCAACGACGAGCTGGTGGTCGCCTATCTGCAGGACGCGCGCCACAAGCTGATGATCTTCGCCAAGGACGGCAAGCTCCGCCGCGAGATCGAGCTGCCGACCATCGGTACGGTGGGCGGCGTGTCGGGCGAGCGGACGCACAGCGAGATGTTCTTCGCGTTCACGTCGTACACCTACCCGACCACGTCCTTCCGCTACGATTTCAAGACCGACAAGGTCGACGTGTTTCGCAAGCCCGAGGTCGATTTCGACGGATCCCAGTTCGAGACCAAGCAGGTCTTCTATCCGTCGAAGGACGGTACCAAGATCCCGATGTTCATCACGCACAAGAAGGGTGCGAAGCTGGACGGCAACAACCCCACCCTCCTGTACGGCTACGGCGGCTTCAACATCAGCATGACGCCGACCTTCTCCATCAGCCGCGTGATGTGGCTCGAGAACGGGGGCGTATACGCGGTCGCGTGCCTGCGCGGCGGCAACGAATACGGCGAAGAGTGGCACCAGCAGGGCGTCCTCGATCGCAAGCAGAACGTCTTCGACGACTTCATCGCGGCGGGCGAGTACCTCATTAAGGAAAAGTACACGCAGACGAAGTTGCTGGCGATCAACGGCGGCAGCAACGGCGGTCTCCTGACCGCGGCCTGCATGGTGCAGCGCCCCGACTTGTTCGGCGCGGTCGTGTGCCAGGTGCCGGTGATCGACATGCTGCGCTACCACAAGTTCACGGTGGGCCGCTATTGGGTCTCCGACTACGGCAACGCGGAGGAGAACCCCAAGGACTTCGCGTATATGATCAAGTACTCGCCGCTTCACAACGTGAAGCCGGGCTACCAGAGCCCGCCGGTCTTGATCACGAGCGCGGACACGGACGACCGCGTGGTGCCCGCGCACGCCAAGAAGTTCGCGGCCACACTGCAGGCCAACGACGCCGGCGACAACCCGATCCTGATCCGCATCGAGACCAAGGCGGGCCACGGCGCGGGCAAGCCCACCTCGAAGCAGATCGAGGAGGCGGCCGACATCTACTCGTTCCTGTTCAAGACGCTCAACGTCAAGCCACTGACGGTCTAGCGTCCCGAATCGGGTCCTTATCCGCAGGGGGCGGCTCGCGCGGCGGGCCGCCCCTGCTTGCTTTATTGCCCGGGAATGTGTAAGACAACGGGAGTAATCTCGATCCAAGTTCCCGCGTCGATGCGTAGGTGATCGAAACGCGGGAGGGAGTCCATGTCGAAAGCCACGACCGTGGGGACGAACGAGTTCGACGCGCGGGTGACCGCCGTGCTGGGGACGCCCTTGCACGGCGAACGCATCACGACCGTGCAGGTGAACGTGGGACTCACGTGCAACATCACGTGCGAGCATTGCCACGTCTCGTCGTCGCCGCGCCGCAAGGAACAGATGGGCTGGGAGACGATGGAGCAGGTGCTGCGCGTCGCGCGCGAGACGGGCGCCGGCGTGCTCGACATCACGGGCGGCGCGCCCGAGATGAATCCTCATTTCAGACGCTTCGTGGCGGCGGCCGCGGGCGCTGGGCTCTCCGTCATGGTGCGCACCAATCTTACCATCCTTCTCGATCCCGGCTACGAAGACCTGCCCGAGTTTTTTGCCGCACACCGCGTGCATCTGGTCGCCTCGCTGCCGTGCTATACCAAGGACAACGTCGACCGCCAGCGCGGCGACGGCGTGTACGAAGGCTCCATCGAAGCGATGCGGCGCCTGAACGCGATCGGCTACGGGCGCGACAGCGAACTGCCGCTGGACTTGGTCTACAACCCGGGTGGGGCGAGTCTGCCGGGCGATCAGGCGGCTCTGGAAGCGGACTACAAACGTGAGTTGTGGGACCGGCACAGGCTCGTGTTCACTTGCCTGTACACCATCACCAACATGCCCATCGGGCGTTTCATGACGGCGCTCAAGAAGGAGAACAAAGCCGCGATGTATCGCGATCTGTTGCGCTCGTCGTTCAACGAGGCGACACTCGCGCCGCTCATGTGCCGCCACCAGATCGAAATCGACTGGACCGGCGTCATCTACGATTGCGACTTCAACCTCGCGCTGCGGTTGCCGGCGCGCCGCGACGATTCCGGCGGTCCGATTCATGTCCGCGATTTCGACGCGCGCCTGCACACGCGCCGCATCGTCACCGGCGAGCACTGCTTCGGGTGCACCGCCGGCCACGGGTCGTCGTGCGGGGGCGCTCTCGCGTAGCGTTGTCCGATGGAGCACTGGGACACCATCCTCTTCGCCGCGTACGTCGCGCTCTTGGGCGTGCTCTCGATCTACGGGCTGCACCGGTACGCGCTGCTTTTCCTGTACCTCCGCCACTATAAGCGCCGTGAGCGCACGCGTCCGCCGGCGCCGGAGCGACTCCCGGCGGTCACCGTCCAGCTTCCGCTCTATAATGAGCGCTACGTCGCCCGGCGTGTGATCGAAGCCGCGGCCCGCATCCGCTATCCCCGCGATCTCCTGCGCGTGCAGGTGCTCGACGATTCCGTGGACGACACGTGCGAGATCGCGCGCGCGACGGTCGCCGAGCTGCGAGCGGTCGGGGTCAACGCGGAGTACCACCATCGCGCGACGCGCACCGGGTTCAAGGCGGGCGCCCTGGCGGCCGGGCTGGATGCGACGACCGACGAGCTGGTCGCGATCTTCGACGCCGACTTCGTTCCGCCGGAGGATTTCCTCGAGAAGACGGTGCCGTATTTCAACGACCCCGCGGTGGGCATGGTGCAGACGCGCTGGGGTTTCTTGAATCGCGACTATTCGCTGCTCACGCGCGTGCAGGCGCTTCTGTTGGACGGGCACTTCATGCTGGAGCACACCGCGCGCAACTGCTCGGGCCGATATTTCAACTTCAACGGCACCGGCGGCGTGTTTCGCGCGGCCGCGATCCGCGACGCGGGCGGCTGGCAGGGCGACACGCTGACCGAAGACCTCGACCTTTCGTACCGAACCCAGATGCGCGGCTGGAAGTTCGTGTTTCTTCCCGACGTCGACTGTCCGAGCGAGCTTCCGGTCGACATCCTGGGATTCAAGAATCAACAGTACCGCTGGGCCAAGGGCTCGATCCAAGTGGGACGGAAGCTCCTGCCGAGCATCTGGAAGAGCCGCGCACCGCTCGCGGTCAAGCTGGAGGCGACCTTTCACTTGAGTGCGAACTTGAGCTATCTGTTGCTGGTCGTCCTCTCGCTCCTGATGCCGTTCGCGGTGATGCGGCGCGCGCGCATGGCGTCGAGCGGGGAGTTCGTCATCGAAGCGCTCGCGTTCGGTCTCACCACGGCGTCGGTGCTGATCTTCTACGCCGTCGCGCAGCGCGAGCTGCACCGCGACTGGAAGCCCCGCCTGCGCGCTCTGCCGGTGATTCTGGCCTTGGGTGTGGGCATGTGCGTCAACAATGCGTGGGCCGTCGCCGAAGCCCTGGCCGGCCGCGACACGCCGTTCGTGCGTACCGCCAAGTATCGCATCGAGTCGTTGCGCGACCGCTGGAAGAGCAAGTTGTATCGCTCGGCGCGCGGGCGCTCGTTCTTCGTCGAGCTGGGGCTGTGCGCGTACCTAGCGACGGGTTTCGTGGTCATCGCCGGGCTCGGTGGGTGGGGGGCGCTTCCGTATCTCGGGCTCTTCCTAGCAGGCTACGCGTACGTGTTCGGTCTTTCGGTGATCCACAGCCGCCGCTGACATGACGACGCGCGTGCTCGTGGTTGCGGGCGGCGCGCTGGTCGCGTGCATGCTCGCGATCGGCCTCGCCGACGATCTCCATCGTCGCATTCCGCTGTTCATCGCGTTGAACGGCGCGGCCTTCGTCGCGTACCTGATTGCGGTGCGCGCCGTCCTGCGAAGTCCGTCCGCGAGCCGTTCGGCACTGCTCGCGATCGCCGTCGTCGCCGTCGCGGCGCGTATCGCGCTCCTGCCCGCGCGCCCGGAGCTGTCCACCGACTCATACCGCTACGTGTGGGAAGGGCGCGTGGTCCTCGACGGCGGCAACCCGTTTGCGACCCCACCCGCGGACTCGTCGCTCACGCGCCTTCGCGACGACGACTTCGACCTCATCAACCACCGCCCGCTGACCACCATCTACCCGCCGCTGGCGCAGGCGTTGTTCGCACTGGGGGTGTGGATCGCTCCCAACGTCGTCGCGCTCAAGAGTATCTTCACGGTGTTCGACCTCGGCGTCGTGCTCGTATTGATCGCGCTGTTGCGTGCCCGCGGGCGTCCCGCGACGCACGCGCTTCTCTACGCGTGGAGCCCGCTCGTCGTGGTCGAGACCGCGCACTCGGGTCACCTCGACGCGGCGGGTGCGTTCTTCCTGGTATTGGGCGTGACACTCTTGGCGGCGGGCCGGCGCATGTGGGGCGGCGCCGCGCTGGGGGCGTCGTTTCTGGTCAAGTACCTCGCGGCCGCAATGGTGCCTTTGCTCTTGAAGCGCGGTTACCGTGTCGCGCTGCCCGTCCTTGCGGCGACGGCCGCGGCGGGATTTCTTCCGTTCCTCGACGCCGGCGACGGGATCACGCGCACGCTCGTCACCTACGGCTCCGAGTGGTCGTTCAACGGGCCGCCGTTCATGGCGCTGTCGGTGCTGCTGAGCGAGGAATCGCGCGCGCGGTTCGCGTTAATGATGCTCGGCGCGATCATCGTGCTCGCCGCCGCGGTGCGTGAAAGGGACGTGACGCGCTACGCGTTCATCGTGATCGGCGCCGCCCTGTTGCTCTCGCCCACGGTGTATCCGTGGTACTTGGTATGGATCGTTCCGTTTCTGTGTGTGTATCCGAATCGGGCGTGGCTCGCGTTCACGGGGTTGATTGGGTTTTCTTACTGGGTGTGGGTCGTCTACGAGGCGACGGGCGCGTGGATGCTTCCCAACTGGGTGCTCGCGCTCGAGTACGTCCCCTTCTACGGCCCCTACGACGCCCAGGAGCTTGTGGAGAGCTTCAGCGAC
>JAKEHA010000233.1 GCA_022615275.1 Candidatus Latescibacterota bacterium | reverse complement strand
GACTTCGAGCGCGGGCGCGACGAGATCTTCACGGCCCTCGACATGAACGCGTACGCGGACCGGCGCATCGGCAAGCTCTCGACCGGCATGCGCCAGAAGGTCTCCATCGCGCGCACCCTGATCCACGACCCCGAAGTGCTGGTGCTGGACGAAGCCACCGCCGGACTCGACGTGCTGGCCTCGCGCGGCATCGTCGACCTGATTCGCCGCGCGCGCGACCGCGGCAAGACCGTGCTCTTCTCCACGCATCGCATGGGCGAAGTCGACCAATTGTGCGACGACCTGGCCCTGATTCACCGCGGGCGCATTCTCTACGACGGCACCTACGACGCCTTCAAGCGCGAGACGCAGGCGCCGTCTTTCGAAGACGAGTTCATTCGCCGCATCGAGGCGGCCGGGTAGTACCGATGAAGACCATCACCACCGTCTTCAAGAAGGAGATGCTGGACTCGATCCGTGACCGGCGCACGATCGTGTTCATGATCGTGATTCCGCTGCTCCTTTTTCCGATCCTGTTCCGCGTCATGGTCTCGGTCGAGAAATCGCAGGCCGACAAGGAGCGCGCGAAGAGGCTGCGCGTCGCCTGCATCGACCACGGCAACGCCGCCGACTTCGTCGCCACCCTGCGCGGGCGCGACGACGTCGCGATGGTACCCGCCGTGCCGGTCGACAGCCTGGCGGCGTTGATCAAGGCCGACAGCCTGGACGGCGCCTTCGTGTTCGCCCAGACCTTCGACCAGGACGTGGCCGCGATGCGGCCCGGCCGCGTCGACTTCTACTACAAGTCGACCGACGACCGCGCCATCGTCCAGGATCGCCTGCGCAAGCCGCTCGAGGATTACGAGAAGCGCCTCCTCGCTCAACGCTTCGCGCGCCTCGAGCTGGACTCGACCGTCGTCGATGCGGTCGATCTGCGCAGCCAGAACGTGGCCAGCATGGAGGAACGCGTGGGCAAAGCCGTCGGCGGGATGCTGCCCTACATCTTCATCATCTTCTGCTTCATGGGTGCGATGTACCCCGCCATCGACCTGGGCGCGGGCGAGAAGGAGCGCGGCACCATGGAGACGCTGCTCACCGCACCGGTGAATCGCTTCCATATCCTCCTGGGCAAATTCGGCGTGGTGGTGCTCTCGGGGTTGGTGTCGGCTTCGGTCTCGATGCTCGGCTTGTTCATCGCCATCAAGCAGTCCAACGAGGTTCCGCAGCAGTTCATGGACATCATCATGAAGATGCTCGGCTGGGACACCATCGTGCTGGTGCTGAGCCTGCTCTTGCCGCTCACGATCTTCTTCGCGGGAATCCTCCTGTCCGTGTCGCTGACCGCGCGCTCGTTCAAGGAAGCGCAGAGCATGATCTCGCCGCTGAACATCGCGGTGATCGTGCCGGCCGCGATCGGCCTCGTCCCGGGCATCAAGATGAGCTACGCGACCGCGGCCATCCCGATTCTCAACGTATCGCTCGCGACCAAGGAGATCATCGCGGGTACCATGCAGACGCCGCACCTCGTGGTCGTGTATGCGTCCCTCATCGCGCTCGCGCTCTTGAGCCTGTACGGCTCGGTGTGGTGGTTCAAGCGCGAGTCCACCATCTTCCGCTCGTAGATTTGCACATGGCGACGCCCCCCGCACGCCGTGTCCGTGGTATGACGCGGGAGCTACTCGGTTGGTTCGCGCACGCGCAGCGCGACCTTCCCTGGCGGCACACGCGCGACCCCTACCGCATCTGGGTCAGCGAGATCATGCTGCAACAAACCCAGGTGCGCACCGTCGTTCCCTACTACGAGCGCTTTCTCGCGCGCTTCCCCGACCTCGCGTCGCTGGCGGCATCCCCGCTCGACGACGTCATGAAGATCTGGGAGGGACTCGGCTACTACGCGCGCGCCCGCAACCTGCACGCCGCCGCACGCGCGATCGTCGCGGGCCGCCGTGGCGTCGTGCCCCAAGACCCCGACCGCTTCGCCGAACTCCCGGGCGTCGGCGTCTACGTCCGCGCGGCCGTGATGTCGATCGCCTTCGGCAAACCGCTCGCGGCCGTCGACGGCAACGTCAAGCGCGTGCTCGCCCGCGCCTTCGGCGTCGAAGAAGCCGTCGACCGGCCCGCGGGTGCGACTGCGATCCAGAAAATCGCCGACCGGCTCCTCGACCACGAACACCCGGGTACCTTCAACCAGGCGGTGATGGAGCTGGGGGCCCTCGTGTGCCGGCCGCGCGAGCCCGATTGCCCCGCGTGCCCGTGGTGCGACGCGTGCGTCGCGCGCGCCGAGGACGCTCCTCACGATTACCCGCGCAAGTCGGCGCGCCGGCCGGTCCCCACCGCCCGCATCGCGGTCGGCGTGGTCGCGCGTCGCGGGCGCGTGCTCATCACGCGCCGCGCCGAGTCTGCCATGCTGGGCGGTCTGTGGGAGTTTCCGGGGGGAAAGATCCGCGATCAGGAAAGCGCGGAGGCCGCGTGCCGGCGCGAGATTCGCGAGGAAACCGGTCTTTACGTCGACGTCGTCGCCAAGGTGGCCACCGTGCGCCACGCATACTCGCACCTGAAAGTCGAGATCGACGTGTTCCGGTGCGTGCACCGCAAGGGGCGCGTACGGCTGCGCGGGCCCGTCGACCACCGCTGGATCCTGCTCGAAGATACCGGGCACTACGCCTTCCCCAAGGCGAACCACAAGTTCATTCCGGTGTTGAAAGATGCGCCTGTCGAACGGCGCGGGAGGCCGCGCGCATCGAAGCGCTCCGCCCGTTCCAAGCCGGACCGTAAGCCCGGCGCTTGACGCGGACACGGGTCGGGATTATCTTCCCGTCTACTCGACTTCCCCGACATCCAGAAACACCGACGGAGGTTCATGCCATGAAGATTCGACATTTTGCCGGGGCGCTGGCGCTGGCCGCGGCGGCGTGTGCGCCCGCCGCCCACGCCCAGGACGCCTACACCATCGATCCCGTGCACTCGTCGATCGGCTTCAAGGTCAAGCACATGATGGTGTCCGACGTGAAGGGCGCGTTCGACTCGTCCTCGGGCACGATCAACTTCGACCCCAAGAACATCGAGAACTCGTCGGTGGAGGTCACGATCGATGCAACGAGCATCTCGACCCGGAACGAGAAGCGTGACGGCCACTTGAAGAGCCCCGACTTCTTCGACGTCGAGAAGCATCCCACGATCACCTTCAAGAGCAAGAAGATCGCGAAGAAGGGCGACGGCTACGTCGCGACCGGCGACCTCACGATTCGCGGTGTCACCAAGGAGGTCGAGCTGCCGTTCACGCTCAACGGGCCGGTGAGCGCGGGCAACGCGTCCATTATCGGCATTTCGGCCGCGACCGAGATCAACCGCCAGGACTTCGGGGTGTCGTGGAACAAGACCCTCGACGCGGGCGGCGTCGTGGTCAGCGACAAGGTTCGTATCGAGCTCGAGGTGGAGGCCAAGAAGCAGGCCTCGTAGCCTCGTTTCGATCCCGGGCGAATGTCCCATCGAGCGCCGCGTCCCGCAACCCCGGGGCGCGGCGCTTCACGTTTAGGCCCACGCTAAACGGGATCGGGGCGCGATTTTGCCCCCCGGCGCGGACGGCGCGGGAGTGGTATATTGCATGCATCGCTCCGCGCGGAGCGAAGATTGTATGCAGGAAATCCTCACTGGTATCGTCGCGATTCTCTACGAGTCCGCGCCCTATTTGCTCCTCGGGTTCGCGCTCGCGGGCGTCATTCACGTGGCACTGGCGCGCTTCCCGCGCGTCACCGCACTGCTCACCGGCACGGGGCGGCGCCCCATTTTTTGGGCGGCGTTCCTGGGACTCCCGATGTCGCTCTGCTCGTGCAGCGTGCTGCCCGCGGCGCGCGCGCTGCGGCGCGAGGGCGCGAGCAAGGGGGCCACGGCCTCGTTCCTGGTTTCGGTTCCGGAAACCGATGTCGTCTCGGTGTTCGCGACGCTGGCCATGATCGGCCCGTTGTTCGCCGTGTACCGCCCGACGGCGGCGCTGCTGACGGCACTCGCGGCCGGCTGCGCGGTGCGCGCGATCGAGGTGCGCGAGTTGCG
>JAKEHA010000232.1 GCA_022615275.1 Candidatus Latescibacterota bacterium | reverse complement strand
TGCAGAAGGTGCCGTCTCTCGAGCTGATCGACGGAACGCTGGGTGAGAGCGGTAAGGAAGGCCGTGACCAGAAGGCCCACCGCGGCCACCCACGGCCAGGCATGACGCCAGGCCGTCGTCTTCTCAAACGTTGCGGAGGGCCGCGCCGACGCCGGAGCGCCGCCATTCGGGTGCCACCGCCACCGAGCGCAAGAGACCGTACGCGCCGTGACGCTCGATGCCGGCGACTCCGACCACCTCGCCGCCGCGCTCCGCGATCACGTAGTTGTCGCCGAATTGGTCGCCGACGCCCTCTTCGGGGAGCGTGCACGTCGACAAGAGCGCGCCCACCGCGGATAGGTCGCTCGCGCGCGCGGTGCGCAGGATCCATCCCGCGCGGGTCGATTCGTTTCGTGGGTTCATGCGGTCCGCTGCCGGCATAGCGCTTGCCTCCATATGGTTGCTAGTAACAACTGTACCTTCCGAAAAAAGCTCTAGGGTTCGCAGGTTTCGTCTCCGCAGCACGGGACGGTGCGGCCGATGCGCTTCGCCGCCACCTTGGCCAGCTCGCGCACCACACCCACGGTGGCGCGACGCACGTCGGCGGGAAGGCTTTCGATGACCGCGCGCTCTTCCGCCAACTGGTTTTGCCGGATGGTCTCGTGCAGGTTGCGCCCGCGTGCGGTGGCCGTGAGACGTACGACTCGCGCATCATCCGGGTGGCGGACACGCTTCACGTAACCCTTGCGGTCGAGCGTCTCGACGACCCGGCTGGTGGTGCTCTTGTCGAGCATCAGCGTAGACGCGAGCGAACCCATCGTCATCGTGCCTGCCCGCACGAGCGCATCGAGTGCGTAGCACTGCGTGACCGACACGTCGTGGCAGCAGATGAGATTGCGATCGCGGAACTGGTACACGCGCACGAGGTCAGTCAGCGCCTCGTACAGGTCGCGCGTGTCGCGCGCGAGCGCGGCGTCGGCGGTCGGGGTGGCGGTCTTGGTCGTCATTCGGATAGCTCCTCGAATAGTTGTCAGTGCCAACTATAGCCTCGCTCCTCCCTGCGGTCAAGTGACTTTTTTGTCCAGACACAAGACAATTGTCTGCTAGCATAAGGACGCCATGAACCGCTTCTCCTCCCTCGCGTCGTACGTGCCCCTGTGGTGCAAGTCCAACTTCTCCTTCCTGGAAGGCGCCAGCCACCCCGACGAATTGGTCGAGGAAGCCGCACGCGTGGGCATTCGCTCCCTCGCCCTGACCGACCGCGACGGCGTCTACGGACTGGTGCGCGCCTTCGTCAAAGCGCGCGAGCTGGGCGTGCACGTGATCGCGGGGTCGCAGGTCACCACCGAGGACGGCTCGCCCATCGTGCTGCTCGCGATGGACCGGCGCGGCTACGCGAATCTGTGCAATTTGATCTCCGACGGGCGCCTGCGATCCCCCAAGGGTGAGAGCATGGCGCGCTGGCGCGAGGTGTGCGAACGCGCGGAGGGAGTGCTCGCGCTGTGGGGCGGCGACGGGAGCTTGCTCGCAGATGGCCCCGACCCCGTGTTCGTCGCGCGCGACTTGAAGGACGCTTTCGGCGACCGGCTGTACGCGATGGTGACGCGCCACCGCAACGCCGTAGATGTCGTCGCCGAGAAGCGCGTGCGCGAGCGCGCCGCGCGCTTCGGGCTTCCTACCGTGGCCGCGGTCGAGGTGCTCTATCACACGCGCGCGCGCCGCGATCTGCAGGACGTGCTCACCTGCCTGCGCCACGGCGTCTCGCTTTCGACGGCGGGCCGGCTCACGCGGGCCAACGCCGAGCACGCGCTGCGCTCGCCCTACGCGTTCCACTTGGTGTTCGAAGACGACCGCGCGTCGGTCGCGCGCACCGAAGAGGTCGCGGCGCGCTGCACCTTCACGCTCGCGGAGATTCGCTACCGCTACCCGCTCGAAGCGCTCCCCGACGGTACGGGCGCCTTCGAGCACCTGCGCCGCTTGACGTACGAAGGCGCCCAGGAACGCTACCCGCGCGAGCGCTTCCCCGCCGGCATCCCGCGCGAGACCCTCGCGCAGTTGGAGAAAGAACTCGACGTCATTCGCGAGCTCGAGTACGAGGGCTACTTCCTCACCATGTACGAGCTCGTGCAGTTCTGCCGTCGCAACCGCATCCTGTGCCAGGGCCGCGGTTCGGCGGCGAACTCCGCGGTGTGCTACTGCCTCGGCATCACCGCCGTCGACCCGGTGCGCATGGAGCTGCTCTTCGAGCGCTTCCTTTCCAAGGAGCGCGCGGAGCCGCCCGACATCGACTTGGACATCGAGCACGACCGCCGCGAAGAGGTGATCCAGTGGGTCTACGAAAAATACGGCCGCACCCACGCGGCCACGGCGGCCAATGTCGTGCGTTACCGCGCGCGCTCGGCGGTGCGCGAGGTGGGCAAGGCGCTCGACATCCCGGACACCACGCTCGACCGTATCGCGCGCTTGCTCTCGCACTACGACGAGATCACGCCCGACGCCCTCGCACGCGCGGGTTTGGATCTCGAAACGCCCGCGCACCAGCACCTGGTGCGATTGACCTCGGAGATCCAGGATTTCCCGCGCCACTTGTCGATCCACCCCGGCGGGTTCCTGCTCGGCCACGAACCGGTGCGCGACTTGGTACCCATCGAGAACGCGACCATGGAGAACCGCACGGTGATCCAGTGGGACAAGGACGACCTGGAGTCGATCGGCTTGTTCAAAGTCGACCTTCTGGGCCTCGGCATGCTGACGGTGGTCAACCGCGCCTTCGACTTGATCGAAGCGCACCACCGTCAGAAGCTCGACATGGCCACCGTTCCCGCCGACGACGAGCCCACCTACGAGATGATTCGCCGCGCCGACACCGTGGGTGTATTCCAGATCGAAAGCCGGGCCCAGATGGCCATGCTGCCCCGCTTGAAGCCGCGCAACTATTACGATCTCGTCATTGAAGTTAGCATCGTGAGGCCCGGCCCCATCACGGGCGGCATGGTGCACCCCTACCTGCGCCGGCGAAACGGCGAAGAGGCGGTCGTCTACCCGCACGAGTGTCTCGAGCCGGTGCTCAAGAAGACCCTCGGCATTCCCCTGTTCCAAGAGCAGGTGATGAAGCTCGCGGTGGTGGCCGCCGACTACACCCCCGGCGAAGCCGACCAGCTGCGCCGCGACATGGCGGCGTGGCGGCGTAGCGGCAGACTCGAGCGCCACCACGACAAACTGATCTCGCGCATGCGCGCCAAGGGCATCGAGGCGGAGTTCGCCGAGCGCGTGTTCGAGCAGATTCGCGGCTTCGGCGACTACGGATTCCCCGAGAGCCACGCCGCCAGCTTCGCGCTCATTGCGTACGTGTCGGCGTGGCTCAAGCGTCATTACCTGGACGCGTTCACGTGCGCCATCCTGAACGCGCAACCCATGGGTTTCTACTCGCCCGCCACCCTCATCGACGACGCCAAGCGCCACGGTCTGCTGGTGCTGCCGGTGTGCATCGCCACCAGCAACTGGGACTGTGTCATGGAACGCGCGCCGTCGTCGCTGCGCGCACTGGGGCTTCGCAGTCCGGGAGACGTCGGCGTTTCGTCGTACGGCGTGCGCATGGGACTTCGTTACGTGAAGGGGTTGCGCGAAGAGTTTGCGGTACGCGTGACGACGGTGCGCGCGGAGCGGGCGTTTACGTCCGTGGACGACTTCGTGCAGCGCACCGGCTGCGACGAACGCATGCGCACGCGCTTGGCGGAAGCGGGCGCCTTCGAAACGCTCGAGCACGGCCGGCGCGAGGCATTGTGGCAGGCGCGCGGCTCGCTGGAAGGGGGTGCCATCGGGCTCGAGGCCGGTGAGCGCGAGGTCGCGTTCCGCGAGCTCTCGGAACTGGAGAAGGTGATATGGGATTACGAGACCACGGGCCATAGCCCGCGTGGGCATCCGTTGGGGTCGCTGCGCGATCGCCTCGCTGCGCTCGGCCTTCCTGACGCGCGCGCGGTGCAAGCGATGCCCAACGGCAAGCGCGTGCGCTACGCGGGGCTCGTCATCGTGCGCCAGCGCCCGGGCACGGCAAAGGGCGTCGTGTTCATGACGCTCGAGGACGAGACGGGCTTCGTCAACCTGGTGCTATGGCAAGACGTGTTCAATCGCAACGCGCTGGTCGCGAAGACGTCGTCGTTCCTGGGGGTGACGGGCAAGATCCAGCGCGAGTCGAACGTCGTGCACGTGGTGGTGGAATCGTTATGGGAGCCGGAGGCGCTATCGCGGAAGACACCCGTGCGTAGCCGGGATTTTCACTAACGCAACTCTTCGTTCGCCCGCAATATCCACGCCGAGCTATGCTTCGTGAAGCCGAGCTTCGGGTAGGTGGAGGCGCGATATAGCTCCAGAACCCGATCGAGATCGAGATCGTTGCCGACACGGTAGGTGATCACCTAGCAGGTTGCTGAAAATCCGATGTATGGAGCGACCTTGTTTCTGTTCGA
>JAKEHA010000231.1 GCA_022615275.1 Candidatus Latescibacterota bacterium | reverse complement strand
TTCGTGATCGCCGCCGTCAACGTCGTCTTCCCGTGGTCCACGTGTCCGATCGTCCCCACGTTGACGTGTGGTTTCGTTCTCTGGAACTTCTCCCTGGCCATTCTCGATCCTCCTTGCGACAGCGCCGAGTCGGCGGCTAGCTGGCGACCTTACCCTGGAACTTGTTGATGACTTCTTCGGCGACGCTCTTGGGCGCCGGCTCGTAGCACGCAAACTGCATGGTGTAGACCGCGCGCCCCTGCGTGAGCGAGCGGAGCGTGGTTGCGTAACCGAACATCTCGGCCAGCGGCACGCGCGCGGTGATCACTTGCGCCTCGGCGCGCTGCGTCATGCCGCCGATCCTTCCGCGCCGCGAACTCAAGTCGGCGATCACGTCACCCATGTAGTCCTTGGGAACGACGACTTCGACGTCCATGATGGGTTCCATCAAAACCGGATTCGACTTGCGCATCGCTTCCTTGAACGCCATCGAGGCAGCCATTTGGAACGCGATTTCGCTGGAGTCGACTTCGTGGTACGAACCGTCGGTCAACTGCACCTTGACACCGACCACCGGATAGCCGGCCAGCACGCCGCTCGTGAGCGCGCCCTTGAGGCCCTTCTCCACCGCCGGTACGTATTCGCGCGGCACGGTTCCGCCCACGACCTTGTTCTCGAAGATGAAATCTTCTTCGCCGCCCACGATCGGCTCGGCCTTGATCCACACGTGGCCGTACTGGCCGCGACCGCCCGACTGCTTGATGAACTTGCCCTCGGCTTCGACGGCCTTGCCGAACGCTTCCTTGTACGCAACCTGCGGACGGCCGACGTTGGCCGCCACCTTGAATTCGCGCATCATGCGGTCGACCAGAATCTCGAGGTGCAACTCACCCATGCCGGCGATGAGTGTCTGGCCGGTTTCTTCATCGGTGCGGACCTGGAAGGTCGGATCCTCGTCGGACAACTTGATGAGTGCTTCCGACAACTTCTCCTGGTCGGCCGTGGTCTTGGGCTCGATGGCCACCGAGAGCACCGGCTCGGGGAAGTGCATGCGTTCGAGGACAATCGGATTCTTGAGGTCGCACAGCGTGTCGCCGGTGCGAGCATCGCGCAAGCCGATGACGGCGCAAATGTCGCCGGCGTAAACGGCCGGGATTTCCTCGCGCTTGTCGGCGTGCATCTGCATCAAACGGCCGATGCGCTCCTTCTTGCTCGTGGTCGAATTGAGCGCCGTGGCACCCTGCTCGAGCACGCCGCTGTAGACGCGGATGTACGTGAGCTTGCCGACGTGCGGGTCGGTCATGATCTTGAAGACCAGCGCCGAGAAGGGTTCCTTCTCGTCGGCTTTGCGGGTCAACGTTTCGGTGCTGTAGAGATCGTGTCCGGTGACGGGCGGGATATCGGCGGGAGAGGGAAGCAACGCCACGACGGCGTCGAGCACGCGCTGCACGCCCTTATTCTTGAACGCCGAGCCACACATGACGGGCACGAACTTGCTCTGGAGCATGGCCCGCTTCATCGCGCGGCGCAGCGTCTCCTGCGCGCCCTCGCCCGTGTCGAGGAACTGCGACATCAGCTCGTCGTCGAAGTCGGACAGATTCTCGACCAACTTGGCGCGGTATTCCTTGGCCAGCGGCAAGAGGTCGTTGGGGATGTCCTGCTCGTCGTACGTCATCCCCTTGGTGTCGTCGTGATAGAAGAACGCCTTCATGCGCACCAGGTCGATGATGCCGTTGAAGAGCTCGCCGGCACCGATAGGGAGCTGGATGGGAACCGCGTTCGCGCCCAGGCGGTCGTGCATCATCTGCACGACGTTCAGGAAGTCCGCGCCCGCGCGGTCCATCTTGTTGACGAACGCGATGCGGGGCACGCCGTACTTGTCGGCCTGGCGCCACACCGTCTCCGACTGGGGCTCCACACCGCCCACCGCGCAGAACACGGCGATGGCGCCGTCCAGAACGCGCAAGCTGCGCTCGACCTCCGCGGTGAAGTCGACGTGGCCGGGCGTGTCGATGATATTGATGCGGACTTCTTCGCCCTTGCTGTTCTTCCACGAGGCCGTGGTAGCGGCCGAGGTAATGGTGATGCCGCGCTCGCGCTCCTGGACCATCCAGTCCATGATGGTGGTGCCTTCATGGACTTCGCCCAGCCGGTGCGTCTTCCCCGTGTAAAAGAGAATGCGCTCCGTCATCGTCGTCTTGCCCGCATCGATGTGGGCCATGATGCCGATGTTGCGTACGCGATCTAGAGGTATCTTCCTGGCCATACTTACCGACTCTTTCGCGCCGATACGACGCGCCATGAGCGCCCACGCGGTCGCGCGGTCGCCATTCGTTGCACGAACTTGAGCTGCTTGTTAAAGCGAAGCGCCCGAGTTTTCGACTATTTGAGGCCCGACAACTCGTAAACTACCGGTCGCCGGGGTAAAGGTTCGCGCGGGCTTTGAGCCCGCTTCCAAACCGTCCGTAGGATTACCAGCGGAAGTGCGCGAAAGCCTTGTTGGCCTCCGCCATCTTGTGGGTGTCTTCCTTCTTCTTGACGGACGGGCCCTCCGAACGCGAGGCCTGCATGAGCTCCCCGGCCAGTCGCTCTGCCATCGTCTTCTCCGACCGCAGCCGCGAATAGCTCGAGATCCACCGCATCGCGAGGGCCACTCGACGCGTCGAACGCACTTCGGTGGGCACCTGGTAGGTGGCACCGCCGACGCGACGCGACGAGACTTCCAACGAGGGGCGCACGTTCTCGATGGCCTTCTTGAAGACCTCGATGCCGCGCTGCCCGGTTTTCTGCTCGATCATGTCGAAGCAATCGTAGACGATCGCTTCCGCGACCGACTTCTTCCCCTTGCGCATGATGTAATTGACGAAGCGCCCGACCATCACGTCGTTGTACTTGGGGTCGCCGGCGTATTCCTTCGTCCTCGATCGGTTCCTTCTCGACATGGTTCCTGGTCCTTGTTGTGCGCGGCGCTACTTCGCCGCCGCCTTCGGGCGCTTGGCCCCGTACTTCGAACGGCTCTGGCGGCGCCCTTCGACCCCCGACGTGTCGAGCACGCCGCGGATGATGTGGTAGCGCACGCCCGGCAAGTCCTTCACGCGACCGCCGCGAATCAGCACGATCGAGTGCTCCTGGAGGTTGTGTCCTTCGCCCGGAATGTAGGCCGTGACCTCGATGCCGTTGGTCAAGCGAACGCGCGCCACCTTGCGAAGCGCCGAGTTGGGCTTCTTGGGCGTCTGCGTGTACACGCGGGTGCACACGCCGCGCTTCTGCGGGCACGCGGCCATGGCCGGGGTCTTCGAACGGACCGGCTTCTCGATGCGGCCGCGTCGAATCAACTGATTAATTGTCGGCACGAATCCTCCGTCTGCGACGCAATGCGCCCCTTGCATCCAGGCGGTTGTGGATAACTCAACCGTCGGCGCCGATGCCGGGAGCGCAACTAACTGTATTATCGGTGGTTACCAGACTTCCGGGTAAGGAAGTGAGGGAGCCGCGAACTCGGAACTGTAGCGGCTTCCCCCAAAGCTGTCAAGCCCCTTTTCGGCCGTAACCGCCTACTTCTCCACGCTTTCCTTCCCACTGGCCGTCATCGGCTCGTCGTGGAGGTCGTCGACTTCGTCCAGGGTCGCCTCCGGCTCCACCACGCCCACGAACTCGTCGTCGTCGTCCGCGGGTGCCAACTCGATGTGGTCATAGTCCTTGATCCCGGTGCCCGCCGGAATCAGGTGGCCGATGATGACGTTCTCCTTCAGGCCCAGGAGGCGGTCCCGCTTGCCGCGGACCGCTGCGTCGGTCAGAACCCGGGTGGTCTCCTGGAAGCTCGCGGCCGAGAAGAAGCTCTCGGTCGAGAGAGACGCCTTGGTGATTCCGAGCAGCATGGGCTTGAACGTCGAGGGCTTTCCGCCCGCCGCCATGACGCGCTCGTTCTCGTCGCGGAACACGGTCTTGTCCATGAGGTCGCCCTCGAGGAAAATGGTGTCGCCCGGATCCTCGACCTGCACCTTCTGGAGCATCTGACGCACGATCACCTCGATGTGCTTGTCGTTGATGCCCACGCCCTGGAGTCGATAGACCTCCTGGATGCCGTTGACCAGGTACTCCTGCGCGGCGTTCACACCCTTGATGGCGAGAATGTCGAAGGGATTCACCGGACCCTCGGTCAGGTTGTCGCCCGCCTCGACGCGATCGCCTTCGTACACGCGCAGGTGTTTACCCTGCGGGATGATGTACGTGCGCTCGTCCAGGTTCTCGTTCTTGATGATGATCTTGCGCATGCCGCGGGTGATGGGCCCGAACTCGACGGTGCCGTCGATCTCGGACACGACCGCGGACTCCTTGGGCTTGCGCACCTCGAACAGTTCGGCCACGCGCGGGAGACCGCCCGTGATGTCGCTGGTCTTGGCCGTCTCGCGCGCGATCTTGCACAGCGTGTCGCCCGCCAACACTTCCTGGCCGTCCTTGACCAAGAGCTGCGCGCCGGTCGGAATGATGAAATGACCGATGACCTCGCCTCTCCCGTCGAGCACGTGGATGTGCGGGTGCTGCTTCTTCTCGCGGTCTTCGATGACCACCATCTGCATCTTGCCGGTCTTCTCGTCGATCTTCTCCTTGATCGTCACATCGAGGTTCAAATCGCTGAAGCGGATGAAGCCCGCCTTGTCCGACAAGATGACGTCGGAGTACGGGTCCCAGGTATAGATGACGGCTCCCGCCTCGACCAGATCGCCTTCGTGCACCTGCAGTTCGGCGCCGTATGGAACACCGAAGCGCGAACGAACGCGATCACCCTCGTCGAGCAGGAGGAATTCGCTCTTGCGCGAGATGACGATGTCCTTGCCGCTGCGCCCGCGGACGAAGCGAAGCCCCTTGAAGGTCGCCTTGCCGGGATACTTGACCGTCTTGCGGGTTTGCTCCGCGATTCGTCCCGCCACACCGCCGATGTGGAAGGTTCGCAGCGTGAGCTGCGTGCCCGGCTCGCCGATCGACTGCGCGGCGGGCAGCAGGATCTCGAAGGCGAAGGGCTTGCCGTCCTTCACGAGCTTGCCGCCCTCGACCTGCCAGCCGGCGGCCTTCAGCAGCTCGGCCGCTCGGCGCAGGTTCTCGCGGTTGTTGCCGCTGCCGTCGGTCACGGGCGGCCGGTATTCCGCCGTGAAGACCTGCGGCGGCACCTTCCCGCGGTGGGGTTCCAGGATCGCGAGCTCGTCCGGACCGGGCAGCCCCCGCGCCGCGAGCTCCGAGTTCTCGAAGTAGCTCTTCGTGC
>JAKEHA010000230.1 GCA_022615275.1 Candidatus Latescibacterota bacterium | reverse complement strand
TCCGCTGCCGCCCGGAGCGCCTGGGAGCGGAACACATTGCGCTCGCCGATGCCGAGCATCGAGCCGTGGATGCGGTCCGCGCCCGCGTAGAACGCGGCCACGGAATTGGCGACCGCGACGTCGCGGTCGCGGTGGCCGTGCCAGTCGACACCGATCGACTTGCCCGACTTCGTCACCAATCCGCGCACGAAACGAACCACCGATTCCGCCCCTGCGGGCGTGGCGTGCCCGACGGTGTCGGAGATGCACACGCGCTCGACGTTGCGGTCGATGGCGGCCTGGTACAACCTCTCCAGGGTCTCTGGCCGCGACCGCGTCGTGTCCTCGGTCACGTACATGACGGGCACGTCGTTCTTGTGCGCGAACTCGATCGCCTTCTCGGTGACGTCCACCAGCTTGTCCACCGTCCAGCCTTCGGCGAACTGGCGGATCGGGCTCGAGAAGATGAAGAGCGCCGCCTGCACCTTGATGCCCGTCTTTTGCTGGATCTCGATGATGGGCAGGATGTCGTTCTGGTGCGTGCGCGCGGCGCAATAGGGATAGATCTGCATGCGGTGGCGCGCGATCTCGCTCGCGATCGCGAGAACGTCGTTGTAGGCGTGCGGCCCCGCGGCGGGGAGCCCGATGGCGGCGGAGTAGAGGCCGAGGTCCTCCATATAATGGAGCAGCTCGAGCTTCTCTGGAATCGACGGGTTGAAGACCGAGGGTGACTGAAGGCCGTCGCGCAATGTCTCGTCGTTGAGCTTGAGCGCGTACGGAGGAGGGCTCGGGAGCGGGTTCCAGTCGTGGACGAGTTGGTTTGCGTCGGTGGAAGACATCGTGATCGCGGCCAACGCTAGCAGAAGCGCATCGCCGCTTCAACTGATTCGGCATATAATGCCGACCATGGCCTGGCTCGACCCGCGCGGTGCGTCCGCGCCTCCCATCGACGACGACATGCGCATAGCCGTCCGCCACCTGGGTCGTAGCGACGAGATCGTCGCAGCACTGATCCGGCGCTTCGGCGTGTACCAATTCCAAACCACCCGCAGCGGGTTCCAGGTCATGCTCGAGACCGTGGTGTCGCAGCAGTTGAGCACGCACGCGGCGCGCGCCATCTACGGCCGCCTGTCTTCCGCGATGGGCCCCGGGGCGCCGCGTCCTCACGACCTCCTGCGGCTCTCGCGCGAGGAGCTGATCGCGTGCGGGCTCTCGCGCTCGAAGGCCGACTACGCGCGCAACGTCGCGGCGGCCTTCGCGGAGAAGCGCCTCGACCGCCGCGCCTTCGCGCGTATGGACGACGAAACAGTCCTGGCATCGCTCACGTCGATCAAGGGCATCGGGGAGTGGTCGGCGCACATGTTCCTGATCTTCGCCTTGCGTCGTCTCGACGTGTTTCCGATCGGCGACCTTGGTCTGCGCAAGGCCATGGCCGCGCAGTACGGCTTGCGCAAGGCCGCGCCCGAATCGCGTTACCAACGTATCGCGAACGCGTGGAGACCGTATCGCACCGTCGGCAGTCTCTATCTTTGGAAGAGCTACGACAGCGCGTGATGGCGTCTTTTCCGCGCATGTCGGCCGCGCGTCGGCAGCAGGTCGCGATCGCGGCCGGCCCGGCCCTGTTCCTGGTGCTCTTCTTCGGCTTCCATCCGGTCCCGGAACAACCGGCGGTGGGCCACGCGCTCGCGGTGGCGGCGTGGCTGGCGGTCTACTGGCTCACGGAGGCGATCCCGTTGGCGGCCACCGCACTCATTCCCGTCGTGCTGTTCCCGCTCTTGGGCGTCATGGATGCGACGGCCGTGGCTTCGGAGTATTTCAACGATCTCATCTTCTTGTTCATCGGCGGCTTCCTGCTCGCAATCGGAATGCAGGAGTGGGGTCTGCACCGGCGCGTGGCGCTGCGCATCCTGGCGTGGATCGGGCGCAGCCCCTCGACGCTCCTGCTGGGCGTCATGGGGGCGACGTGGGCCATCTCGTGGTGGGTATCGAACACGGCGACGACGCTCATGATGCTCCCGATCGTCCTGGCGCTCGCGACCAAGCTGGAGGAGCGCTCGGGTCCCGAAGCGCGCCCGCTGATCGTTGCACTCTTGCTCTCGGTCGCGTACGGCGCGTCCATCGGCGGCATGGCGTCCCTCATCGGCACCGCGCCCAACATCGTATTCTTGCGCGTGCACGCGCTCTCGTTTCCCGATGCGCCCCCGATCACGTTCCTGACCTGGATGACCGTGGCGGCGCCCATCTCTACCGCGGTGGGGGCGCTGGCGTTCCTCTACCTGCGCGCGCGCCTCTTGCGCGGCTGCCGGATCCACGTCGACCGCGAGATGCTGCGCGCCGAGCAGCGGTCGCTGGGCGTCGTTTCGTTCGAGGAGCGGGCGGTGTTCGTCACGTTCCTGGTGTTCGTCGCGCTGGTGGTGACGCGCGCCGACGTGGTGGTGGGCGAGACCACGATTCGCGGGTGGGCTTCCCGCATCGGTGTGGGGAACCGGGTGGGTGACGGGGCGGTGGCCATCGGCGCCGCGCTGGCGTTGTTCGTCCTGCCCGCGCGCTCGCGCCCGGGCTTCGTGCTGGAAGCACCGGCGATCGCCAAGCTGCCGTGGGACATCGTCATCCTCTTCGGCGGAGGGTTCGCGCTCGCCGAGGCCTTCCAAGTCTCGGGCGCGTCGCTCTATTTGGGTGAGCGATTATCGGGCCTCGCGGGCGCACCACCGCTACTCATCATG